>JAEEUJ010000175.1 GCA_016290515.1 Clostridiaceae bacterium | reverse complement strand
AGTTTTTTAATTATTTTCTGCCTCCAGAATATAACCTAAACCGCGGTTTGCGTGAATGGCGGTCTTTGAGCCGATTGAAGAAAGCTTTTTGCGTAGATTTGAAATATGCACCCAGACAACGTTTATTTCGGCGTCGGAATCCCAGCCCCATACTCGCTCCATAATTCGGTCAGCGGAAAGTACGGTTTTCGGCGAGCGCATAAAAAGCTCCATTACCTGAAATTCACGTCCGCTGAGTCTTACCGATTTGCCCGTATTGCAAAGCAGCATATCGCTGCCGGGATTGAGCGAAATATCGCCGAAGGTAAGTGTTGACGGCTTGTATTCCTCACGCCTTCTGAGTATCGCACGCACACGGCTTAACAGCTCGTCAACCTCGAACGGCTTCGGCAGATAATCGTCGGCACCCGAATCGAAGCCCGTTATTCTGTCATTCTTTTGGGCCTTTGCGGTGAGCATCATAATCGGCGTTTTACAGCCGTCCGCACGCAGGCGGCGCAGAACTTCGATGCCGTCCATTTTCGGCATCATAACGTCGAGTATAATTGCGTCATACTCGTCCGCACCCGCATATTCATAAGCCGACAGTCCGTCGTTTACGGTATCAACGGTAAACTGATTCTTTTCAAAAAACACCGTCAGAGCCTCGGCTAAATCAAGCTCATCCTCGGCTATGAGTAAACGCATAATATCACCACCGTAATAATTATATTATAAAACATTCAAAAAAGCAAACTCAGACCGAAGACAGGCTTCGGTCTTTTTGTTTGTATAATTTATAGGAGAAAAGATGATGAAAAAATCTTATATTCAAAGTGTTTCCTTCTCGCTTACCTTACTGCAGGTAATGTTGAGATTTCCGTTTCTTGTGCGAAGCTCGTCGATAAATGCCTTTGGTATTTCCTTCGATTTCAGAACTATTGAATACTGAAGCTCGTAAAGAGTTCCCATATTCGAGGTCTTGACCTTTTCAAGAGTCGCCCTTTCGGTGTACTGAGTGAACAGATCGTCAAAAATTCCGTCGTAATCAAGATTTTCGGGAATAGTGATTTTCAAGCTTCGTTCGGCCCTGTCGCCGTCTCCGAATTTCACGAGATTGAGCAGGAGCATAAACGCTCCGATTATCACGAAGAAGAGAACTGCTAGCGTGACGTAGCCCATACCCGTCGCAAGACCTATCGCCATCGCAAGGAAGATAGCTCCGATTTCCTTTGCAGTTCCCGGAGCTGAGCGGAAACGGACCAGTGAGAATGCGCCTGCCACCGCTACGCCTGCTCCGATATTACCGTTGACGAGCATTATAACTACCTGCACTATTGCGGGAAGCACCGCAAGCGTAATTGCAAATGATTGCGAGCAGCGGTTTCTGAACGTATACACAAGTGCCGTCAGAATACCGAGTACGATTGAAACCGCCGTGCAGATTAAAAAGGTTGACATCGTAATAGATGTTGTTATTATAGAAGAAAATGATGTTAATGCGTTAAGCACTTAAAAGCGCCTCCTTTGTAAATATTGTTTTGTTATTTGCGAGTATGTGCTTTTTGTAGCACTCGCCGTATTTTGAAAATGAAGTCGGATAAATCTTATATTCACTGAGAAGTCTGCTCAGCCATAAGGGACAGATGCCGGGGATTTTTATTTCCATTAAATATAAGTCGCCGCCGATAATCGGCTCGCCGTAATCGCCCGCCTGAAGGCTGAGGCTGTCGAGTCTGTAGCGCAGATTTGTATCAAAGGTGATGCGAAGCTCGGAGTTTTCAATTCCCTTATACGCTTCTCTGTCGTAGGCTATAAAGACCTTCGGCGTTGCATGGTAGAATTGCTGGAAATAAGCGATTTCGTTTGAAATCTGATTATTCTGAGCTTGAGTACGAAAACCGTTGAGTAAGCATTGCGCATTGAACGGTGTCGTCGTAATCCTTCTTTTATATACAACTCCGTCGCACTTCTTTTTTAATTCTACAAATACGTTTGAATCCGCGCCGGGAACGCCGTAACTTCTGACTCTGAGCTTCTCTTTGTAAATCGGCTTTTCAAGCGAAGCTCTTATTAGACGGTAATCGTCCGTGTCGTAGTATATATTACATAATGTATATGTCGGGTACTCGTCCGCTTTAACGTAGGGTGTGAGCCTTTCCTTAAACAGTCTGTACTGATCGGGGGTCAAAAAGTATTTCTTTTCGTATCGCTCGAAGCTGGTTTTGATTGCCTTGCCCATATGTGATACCTCCTTTGTTGCCCTCAGTATAAAATCGCAACCTAAAGAGAACCTAAAGGAAAAAACTTTTTTTCTTAAGGTTGGCTTAAGGTTGGCGTTTTACAATTCAGTCACAGGCACGGGAGAGTATCCCGTCCGACTGTACCAAATGTAAATAACCCTTAACTCAAAGGAGGAGTTAATATGAAAAAACAGTATAAAATAACGGCGATTATCGTTTCGCTTGTGCTTATGGCGTTTGTGCTGACGTCATGCACGCTGACAAAAAGCGCTTCTTCAAATGAAACCACTACCGCATCTTCATCGGGTGAATCGGTCTCAGGCGCCGACATTGACACACTTATTAATGAAAACGACGTCTCGGTTACTACTGAGGGCGCAACGGCGATAGTATTAAACGGAAACTCCGTTCAGATAAACGGAAGCGGAGCCGCCGCTGACGGCACAACGGTAACGGTTACGTCAGGCGGAACCTATGAAATCAGCGGAACTCTTTCGGACGGCAGAATAATCGTAAACGCCGACGGTGAAGAGGTTACGCTCATACTCAACAACGCAAATATTACCTGCTCTTATTCGAGCGCAATATATATTTATGAAGCGAAGTCGGCAACGGTTTATCTGGCGGACGGCTCTCAAAACACGCTTTCTGACGGCAGCAGCTATAGCTATAACGACAGCTATTCTTCAGAAGCCGATGAGGAGCCCAACGCATGCCTTTATTCAAAGGACGATCTCGTTATCGCAGGCAGCGGCAAGCTTAACGTAAACGGAAACCTGAATAACGGCATTACAAGTAAAGATACGCTTTTGATCGAGAACGTCACGCTGACGGTCAAGGCTGTAAATACGGGCATCAAGGGCAAGGACGACCTTGTCATAAAGAGCGGCGTATATAACCTCGACTGCGACGGTGATACGATTCACGGCGACAACAGCACGACAATACTTGACGGCACGTTCAGTCTGACAAGCGGCGACGATGCAATTCACGCCGAGAACACCCTTACAATTCAGGGCGGCACCTATTCAATTACCGCACATGAGGGACTCGAGGCAACAATAATCGTCATAAACGGCGGCAAGTTCGAAATCAATGCAAGCGACGACGGTATCAACGCGGCGCAGAAGATTGACGGCGTTACACCGACCGTTAAGATTAACGGCGGTGACATCACAATCAATATGGGACAGGGCGACACCGACGGCATTGACGCAAACGGAAATATCGAAATCAACGGTGGCACGGTCAACATCAACGCCCAGTCACCCTTCGATTATGACGGCACGGGCGCAATCAACGGCGGCACGGTCTATGTCAACGGCAGCGAGGTAACTTCGCTTTCCAATCAGTTCGCAGGCGGCATGGGCGGCATGGGCGGTCAGATGCCCGGCGGTATGCAGGGCGGTCAGCCTCCCCAGGGCGGCAGTGGTCCGAGAGGATAAAAATCAGCATAATTAAACAGCGGGCAGGGAATCCTGCCTGCTGTTATTTATTAACCAAATCGGAGTTTATCGGGGTCTTGTCAGGTGACATCCCACCCCAACCTCCCCTGTCAAGGGGAGGTGTCATTTTGCATTGCAAAATGAC
>JAEEUJ010000174.1 GCA_016290515.1 Clostridiaceae bacterium | reverse complement strand
GTGAAAACATCAGCAAAGCTTTCTGACGAGCAGATAGGACAGATAGTTAAGGATATGGGGCAGGCGATAACGGCTTTTCCCGGAAAAACCGAAGCTTATCTTATGGTAAACGTTGAACCTGATTGCAAGCTTTATTTCAAGGGCAACAACGACGGTGAAACCGCTTTTGTTGACGTTGCGATTTTCGGAAGCGCTTCAAAGGAATACTGCGGACTGTTTACCGAAAAGGTCTGCGACGTGCTCGAAAAGATAGCGGTAGTACCGTCTGACAGATGTTACGTCAAGTTTGAGTTCAACACCATGTGGGGTTATGACCGGTTTATGTTCTGACATAACAGAATATGTGAAAAAGGCAGCTTCGGCTGCCTTTTCTTATTGATTTCTTTAACAAATATTAATATATGTGTTGACATTTTGTTGTGTATGTTGTATAGTTAGTTACAGGAGTAACTAACCTATCAAAAATCAGGTCTGATTTTTATTTGTGAGGTGTTTTATGAACTTCAGATTTACGGGCGACAAACCCATTTATATTGAAATCGCCGAGCAGCTTGAGGATGCGATTTTCACTGACATCTATCCCGAGGAAACTCAGATTCCTTCGACAACCGAGCTTTCCGTTTCGCTTTCGATAAATCCTGCAACCGTCTTAAAGGGTATGAACATACTTGTTGACGGCGGAATTATCTACAAGAAACGCGGACTCGGAATGTATGTATGCACGGGCGCGGTTGAAAAAATCCGTCAAAAGCGTCAGCAGGGCTTTTACGAAAGCTACGTTGCGCCGCTTCTAAGTGAAGCAAAAAAGCTCGGACTTGATGAAAATGAAATTATCAGCTTAATCAAAGGGGGAAATGCAGATGAGCATTGAAATCAAAAACGTAACGAAGAAATTCGGAAAAACCGTTGCCGTTGACGCTATTACGGCAAAAATAGACGAAGAGAAGATTTACGGAATACTCGGCAGAAACGGCGCAGGTAAATCGACGCTTCTGAATATCATTTCAAACCGAATAATTGCAACGGACGGCGAGGTGCTTGTTGACGGCGAAGAGGCTGTTGAAAACAATTCGGCTCAGGAAAAGGTGTTCCTTATGAGCGAGGTTGATATGTACCCGCAGTCAATGAATACCGCCGAAATACTTAAATGGACATCAAAGTTCTATCCCGATACCGATATCGAAAAGGGAAAAGAAATTGCAAAACGCTTTACTCTTGACATTAAAAAGGGGATAGGTCAGCTTTCGACGGGTTACAGAACAATAGCCAAATTCGTTGCGGCAATTGCTTCAAATGCGAAATATACCTTCCTTGACGAGCCCGTTTTAGGACTGGATGCAAACCACAGAGAGCTGCTTTATAAGATTATCGTTGAGGAATACGCTGAAAATCCCCGTATGATAGCGGTTGCAACCCATATAATTGAAGAGGTCGCAGGACTGCTTGAAGAGGTAATCATTATAGAAAAGGGTAAGGTTATCGAAACCGACAGTGTTGAAAATCTGCTCTCGCGCGGTTACGGTGTTACGGGAAAAGCCGAGCTCGTTGACGGCTTCTGCGCAAACAAAAACGTTATCGGCACGGAGTCAATCGGCTCGCTGAAGATTGCCTATATTCTCGGACACGATAATATAAGCGAGATACCCGACGGACTTGAAATTTCGCCGCTCAATCTGCAAAAGCTCTTTATTGTTCTTACCGGAGGAGAGGAGGAAGTAAAATGAAACTGAAGGCTGCTGTTTTATACAGATACGAAAAATACCTGAAGGTAATCGGACTTTTTGCGGGACTGTTGATTATCCCGATTATCGGCGCGCTTGTTGCGACAAAGAAAAACAATTACCCGATTTTTGACCGTTATTCGCTCTACCTTGCAGGAATCTGCGCAGTAATGAGCTTTGTTTTCGGCATAACCTCATACAAGCCGATATTTAAATTCTTCCTTCAGAACGGCGTTTCAAGGCAGTCAACGCACGCAAGCTTTATTCTTAATCTTCCTGTATGCGTCGTACTTGCGGCTGTTGAATGTTTAATTCACAACACGGTTGTTCTGATTTCCAATCAAATGTTGAGCTCGGCAAATAAGCCCTTCACGGACGCCTTCGCAGATATATTCAATTATCAGGGCGGAGTTTTGAAAATTCTTGTAATGCATATTATCATCGAGTCGCTTGCGTTTATGATGCTTATGAGTCTTGGCTATCTTTTGAGCGCAGTTTTCTCGGGAATGAAGCATTTTTACAAGGTGCTTGTAATTGCGGTGCTTGCCGTTATTATCATACTGTCGTTTATCCTCAGTGCAGTTACCGACAGTTATATTTCACTGGGAATGCCTGCGTGGATAGCGTTTATCCTTTACTTTATCTTCGGCGGACTCGGCAATTTCTATCTCAACCACTTTATTTCGTCAATGATAATACTTATCATTCTGTTTACAAGCATATCGCATCTGCTTATCAGAAAAGCAATTGTCAGAAAATAGGGGGTACGGGAATGAAAAAATTAACCTTAATCATACCTGCCGTGCTTGTTGCCCTTACTGCTCTGGCAGTGCCGCTTGTAACTATGTTCACGACCGCAGCAGCATATGACGTTTCACTTGCTAAGAACAGCTATTTCGGTGATTTTCACGATGAAGTGAAAATATTCAAGGAGTCGTACAAGTATATCGAAACGGCGGCAAAGCTTTCGCCTAACAGGGAAACTCTCGGCAAGCGTGTCGACCTGTTCTGCGTTCACCGTGAGGGAACAAATATTGCCGATTTAGAAGCGGCATGCCCTGACTTTAAGCAGAAGGCAATAAAGTATTCGGGTGAATTCGTTGATTATATCAAGAATAACGATTACAGAATAAGCATTTACGGACGTCAGTTTTCGGACAGCGGCGACGCTAAGCTTCAGGATGTGTCATACGCCTTATACACTCATTTAATTCAGGTTTACCAATACAGTGATAAGCAGGAAGCAAAAAAGCTTGCTGATGGTTTTGTTCACTCCCTGCCCGTTGAAAGACTTTCCGCGAGTGTACCGATTCTGCAGTTCGCAAGAGGTATTGAGCATGACAGCACAGATAACGAAAAATGGGCTGAGGCTCTCGTCGATTACGTTTTGACAACACATAACGCAAATCTTGCAAAAATATCTGCGGCGTTTGCAGATGAGGAAATGAAACCCAGAAAAGAGTTTAATTCAGCCCAATGGCTTTCGGTAGGTGAAGACGGTTATATAATTGCCGACGTAGACGAGGATTACTATTATCGATGAGGGGGGATAAAATGAAATCATTAAAAACTCTTGTATTGCCGATAGTATGTATCGTTCTGTGCGTTACGGCAATTATCACGGCAACGGTTTTCACAACTCCTATGGTAATTGAAACTTATGAGTCGAAGCAGGTTTATTATGACGAAATCGACGGGAATTACGATTTCTTTGAATTCAGCAGAAAATGCGGATGGATAATGGAAATCATTTATAAATACACCCCTTCTGTTCGGAATCTTCAGATAGCTCAGCTGGTTTATGGTATTCATACCTATCTTCAGGGAACGTATTACGGTCAAACCGCTCCTAAAGGGTATCTTGAGAAGAATCTTAAATTCTCAAAGCTGCTTTATGAGAGTGAATACGATCCGAATGCAGAAAACTTTTTTGCGGTTGCGGTCGGCAAAGACAACAACGTGCATTGGAAGCTTACGACTTCCGTCGAGTATCTCGAGTCGCTTTATCTCAACGGCGAAATTGACGAGATGAAAAGGGTTGCAGACGAGGTGTTTGCACTGTTTGATGCGGAAGATATCTATTATGCTATGACTGTT
>JAEEUJ010000173.1 GCA_016290515.1 Clostridiaceae bacterium | reverse complement strand
TCGGTTCGGCAGTACCGTTTGATTACGATAATAACGGCGTCAACGATATCATGCTCATGTTTGTTCAGAGGCCATCGCCTTTTTCCGATTTCATAGAGAACGATCCGGAGGCGCTTTACTGGAGAGGTTATTACGTACTGGATATGGCCAGGGGTGAACTGGTGGAGATCTGCTCTGTTACCGCGCCACTCGAATTGCCTTATATACTCAACAGCGGCGGATAATGCTATATTTATCTGGATTCCAGCCAGAGGGGCGGAGAGGTGAAGTTTGAGGGTGAGCGCTTTACTATAGGCGGAACAGAACCGGAGATATTTGTGGAAGCGTTGTATGAAACGCGGCCCGAACAATTACCTTCGGATAAAATTACGGTAAACGCCACGCCCGCGCCCACTGCGGTGCCGCCGACGGAGAAACCGTATGAGGAGTTGCCAACGATGCCTCCGACGGAAGCACCGACCGGCCCTACGGCCATCCCGTGGGATGATCCGAACAGCGTTCAGGGGATTGCCGACCACAATTTCTTTATCGAGGTCTGTCAAGAGGGCAGAAATATTTCAGGACCGGATTTCAAAGAAGAGTTTTATTATTTTGACGGCAATGAAATGAAAACTTTCAAGTGGTCGCTCGATGCTCAAATCGAAGAGACCATGATGCGGATCACTAGAGATATTAAAGAAAAGCGTGAATTTTACGCGTATATCAGCGCGAGAAAAGATTTTTCTGTTGCACACGTGACCGGCGGTGATATAATTTCCGTGGACGTTTACGCGGTCAATGACGCGGAAAACTGGGAGCAACTTACGTTCGACCGGGTGGCGACCGGGCTCAGCGAGTCCGAGTTTATGGAGTATGCCGCGTCGTCAATGCCTTTCCGTCAGGGTTCAAACGGTGAGCCTCTGCCGTGCTTTGCTGTTTTCCACACTGGCATCAACGGTCAATTTATCTCCGCTGCCGGTGAGTACGAGTACGTGATCAAGAGCAGTTTAGTAACTTTCGTGCCGTGAGCTTTTTTGTGCGCTGCGGTAATATTCTCTAAAGCTCTCTTGAAAACGAGAAAATGGCGTTAACAGCCCAGCAACAAACATATGCATTGTTTTCTGATAAATACTCTATGTTTTTCCACCTGCGGCTCGCTGTTTTGTAAAATTAAGATCATAAAACGCTTTTCCTCCACTTGTCGTTCATCGCTTTGATCTCATCCTCGCTCATTTTTTCGGCAATACTCCAAGAGAGCGGAAATTGCTCTCTGATAAACGCAGCGTATGCGATATCAGCCTCCGTCTTATCGGGTTTCAAAAGGCGCTGCATATGTATCGCGCGTACCATATCACACTTTACGATCTTTTCCTTTTCCTCCACTTCAAGCGATCCGTATGTGCGCAGTATGACGCGCCCGTCGGCAATTCTTTTTTGTATTTCTTCAAAAACATTACCAATTACAGTCTCTTTGTAGACGATGACCGGTAGGTCGGAATTATAAACTCCCGGGATGTGCGTTTCGTATATGTACGGATCGTCGCAGCATTCGTAAACGCTGCCCGATACCCCTCTCATAAGGTCTGAAAACTGATTTTCATACCATTCTGTGTAAACGATGACGCCACTTTCGTTTTCATTAAAAGTAACAAATTTGTACGGTCTGTTCCAGATGTAAAAAAGTGCGAGCGTCTCGTTCGGCGTCAGGTAGACAACAGGCTTTTTTATGGTATTATGTGACTTTGAAAAAGGCATAAGCGTGCGAATGCTTTTAACTGCGGAGCCGTGATAGAATACCTTGCGCGGCGATATTTCTTCATTCATTACTGTTACCATAATCGGTTGTTCAATCCATATCCTTCTATTATTGTTTCATCATCGTTCAATGCATAAACAGGATACCGAAAAGCCAATAGTCCTATTTCTTTACAGCGTATATATCTAAAGCTGCGCCGTATCTTGAAAAACCTTTTATATCCGCATAATCATTACCGTATTTGTTACGTGCATATTCGTCTGTACTTTTCCAAGCAGCACATATCAATTCTTTGGGTGTTCTTTGCAAATCGGAGTGGGCTCCGGTTTTCAGTCTGTGCAGTCTGAATTTCATTTTTTCGGTGAACACTTCTTCGAATCCCTCGACAATTTCATTGTATGGAGGCTCAAAGTATTGAAGAAGCGCCTCTCTGTAATCAACGTTGAAAGCGGAGCTTTGATAATTGTGTCTTTCAAGATAATTGTGATAAAAACCGCTGATATCGGACAGAACCGTGTTACAATATTTGTTTTGCTCCGATTCTTCTTTTGTCATAGGCGCCCCCGGAGAGCCATATCTGATAAGCTTTCCTCCGGGCTTTAACACACGGGATATTTCCTTAACAACAAGCTCCGGCGTATCGACAAGATGCAACATAGCGTTTTCGACCACTATATCAATACTGTTATCGGGAAGCATAATATCATAGGCGTTCATCTGCGCGAGGATTAGATTATCATAAAGACCTTTTGCGCGTTTCGCAGCCGTACTTAACATAACTTCCGATATGTCTGCGGCGATAGTATAGATCCCGTTTTTCGCAAGAGGGATAGAAGCCGTGCCGAGCCCTGCTCCCAAATCGAGAACGCTGATTTGCGAGCCGAACTTCTTTGCTATCAAATCGCCGCAAGCGGCATATACGCCGTAACGTTCGGTATTGTTTGCATCCCAGTACGTAACCTCGGGCTCGAAATCTTCTCCGATATTGTCGTACCCGATATACTGCTTGTTTCCCTTAAGCTTTACCGAAGCGTCGTCGCAAAACCGATATATCGAATTAACAAAGAGAATTTCATATCCGCAAGTATTACAGCGCGGCAACAAAAACTTCGACCTACATTTCGGGCATAAATAATAGTGTTCCATGTTTTCCTCCGAGTTATGAATTGTTTTGCTTTTGACAGTATCCGTTACTGTCCCAATAGTAATCATTCAAAATATCAAGGACTTCCCAAGGCAGCGCGCCCGCTACGACCGCCGCTTCAATTTGAGTGGTGATATAATCTGCGTACGGTAAAAGTGCCTTTATGAAGTGCCAATCCATTTCGCCGCTCAATATTTTCTCAAAAATCGCTTCCTTAGATTCGATGTTGAGAAAGGGTATGAATTTTTCGAGAAGGCTGTCACTTATATCATCAAAATTCGCGCTTTTTATGAGCCTGACGACAGCTTCGTCGTTCAAATACTCTGCAAGCGTAACGATATTGGAAATATTGACCCCTTGTTCCTCAAATTGGCACGCTAACTTTGCCAAAACGCTCGGCTTCAGAAGCGGAGCGAGGCTGACAACGTCTGAAATGCTGTCGGCAATAACGTCGGTATTTCCTACAGCCACATTTTTGAGGATCGAAGATTCTCCTTTCGTCGGATTGCCGTAACCGATGAGTTCATCAAGAGTGATACTAAACATATCAGCGATCATGACAAGCACGGATATATCAGGGAAACTCTCGCCTCTCTCATATTTCGAGATCGCCTGACGAGACAAATTAAGCCTATCGGCAATCTCATTCTGGGTCATATCCGCTTGCTTTCTGAGAGATGAAAGAGCTTTTCCGAATTTTCTTGTATCAAACATACCTTATTACCATTTTCAAATGCGTTACTGCGGTTTTTACTTAATTACATTTTATCAAAAAAGCCATCTGAGTCAAGCAACGATCGGTTGCACCAATTAAGTTTAACATAAATAGTTTTGAGACCAGTATGAAAGTATGTGTATTATACCTTATGATTGTTAAAAAATCTACTGCCTTCGGGAAATACGCCGAAGGCATTTTCATTTATAGTCACCGTTGTTGCATATTGTCAAGTTACAGTTCATAATACGTATGATATAATCTCCCGCGAAAGGAGGTCGGATTATG
>JAEEUJ010000022.1 GCA_016290515.1 Clostridiaceae bacterium | reverse complement strand
GACTGCGATATGCTGCCGCTTGGCAACATATCAATAAACAGCGCCTACTGCGGCGAAAAGAACAGAATGTCAAATTTCACCCGCGACGAGCAGATTACGCTGATGACGCTATGGTGTATTTTCCGTTCACCGCTTATGTTCGGCGGCGAAATGCGTAACAACGACGAATGGACACTGTCACTTATAACTAATGATGAGGTTCTTGCCGTCAATCAGCATTCTCACGGCGCGCATCCCGTAATCAATGCTCAGGGCATTATAATCTGGCAGTCCGAGAGTGATAACGGCGAACCGATTTTAGCTGTATTCAACACCGACGAGGCGCCGCATACAGTGACTGTCAATACTGATATAATCGGAATTTACGGCGAACATGTGCTTCGCGATTTGTGGGAAAGGAAAGACGTTTCACACGTTGAGTTTTCCTTTGACTGTACTGTCAACCCGCACGGTGCAAAGCTATATAAACTGACAAAAGGGGAGTAATATGCTTCAACTTGTACTCGGCAGAAATTACTGCAACAAAACTGAATACGTCAGAGCCCTTGTTGCCGATAGGGTAAATAAAGGCGAAGCGGGCTTTATAATTATTGTTCCCGAGCAGTTTTCCTACGATACCGAAAAGAGTATGCTCGAAAAGGTCGGTTCTTCCGGTATGCAAAGGCTGGAGGTGCTCAGCTTTTCAAGACTTGCCGAGCTTGTGCTTGAACAAACGGGAAACAGGAGCGACAAACAGTCCGTTGACAAGGGCGTGAAAATGCTGACTATGAGCATGGCGCTTGAAGAACTTTCGGACAGGCTCAATATTTTCCGCAAATACGCTTCGCGCCCCGCGCTGACCGAGAGTATAGTTTCGCTTGCCACCGAGCTTAAGCAATGCTATGTGCCTGTCGGCAAACTATCCGAATACGCCGAAACTGCAGAGGAATCTGCGCTTAAGGATAAGCTTTCGGAGCTTTCGCTTATAATATCGACCTATAACGCGATGCTTGAGCAGTCGTATTACGATAAGGATGACGCTTTGACTCAGCTGAGCGATGTTCTTTGCGATTACAAATATTTCAACGGGAAAACTGTTGTTTTCGATGAATTTACCCGTTTTACCAAGCAGGAAATGGGCGTACTTGAACGAATTATCACTCAGGCAAAGGAAGTTTATGTAACCTTCAATACCGATCCTTCGCTCAACGACGACGCTTATCCCCAGTTTGAGAATATCAATTCTCAGCTTTTCAGGCTGCGGGATGCCGCCGAAAAATGCGGGATCACCGTTGAAAAGCCTATCGTAATCAGTGAAACCTCCGACGGTGTCAGTCCCGCGCTTCTAAGTCTTGAAGGCGGAATTTTCTCACCGCTTAAGAAAAAATATACTGAGGAGATTCCCGAATGCATTGCCGTTTATTCTGCCGCCAACAAGGCGGATGAATGCGATTTTGTAGCAATGTCCGTTAAGAAACTTATGCGCGAAAAAGGCGTGCGCTGCCGTGATATTATAGTATATCAGCGTGAAAAGGGCGGATATGACAGCGAGCTTGTCTCTGCCTTCCGCCGTTACGGCGTGCCGTTTTTTGAGGACAGACGTCAGCCCGTTGACGCTCAGCCTCTTATGGTTTTTGTCAGCTCGCTGATGGAGCTTGTATGTAACGGAATCACGACTGAATCGCTGATGCGTTATCTTAAAACGGGACTTTCGCCATTAAGCGAAGACGAAATTGATGAGCTGGAGAATTACGCTTTTACATGGAACATAAAGACGTCTCAATGGAAAAACGAGTTCACCGATAATCCAAGGGGATTCGGCAAGGAGCTTAAAGACTCTGACAGAAATACTCTGCGCAATCTGAATTTCTGCCGTAAAAAAGCTATAGAACCCATAATTGAATTCAAAAGAGATTTCAACGCCGCAAAATATGAAGAAAAGGCGACGGTGCTCTACGACTTTCTTAAGAACAATTCAACTGCGAAGCGGCTCAAGGAACTTTCAATGGTGCTTGCCGACGGTGCAGACCTCGCTCTTTTTGAGGAGCAGGATGCCGTCTGGTCGCTTCTTACAGAAATACTCGACAAGCTATACGCTGCCTGTAAAACTAACAACGTTTCGCCTAAGCGCTTCTGCGAACTTTTCAATATGCTGGTCAGCGTCAGCGATCTCGGTACTCTGCCTCAGGGACTGGACGATGTAACGCTTGCTCTTGCCGACAGAACAAGAGCGGGCCTTAAAAAATATGTTTTCATAATCGGCGCCAATGACGGCGTATTTCCGAAGGCTCCGTCAAGCGAGGGACTTCTCAACGACAGCGAACGCATTAAGCTTCGCCTGGCCGGTATTGAGCTTGCCGAAACAGCTCAGTATAAGGGAGTCGAGGAGGAATATATCGCCTATAATACAGTTTGCTCGGCAACCGAAGGCTTGTTTGTAACCTTCAGTCGCTCTGATTACCGCGGAACAGAAATGTCCGAGTCGCAGACCGTTACCGAAATAAAGGCGATTTTCCCGAAAATCAGAATTAATAATCCTGACGACCTGAGCCCTGTTGAACGCATTGAAAGCGGAGCTTCGGCTTTCGGTGAATTTGCTAAGGGTTATTCGTCGAAAACGGGCTTCAACGCTTCTCTGAGGGAATTTTTCAACTCCGACTCGCTTTATGAGGGCAGGGTGAGAACTCTCGTAAATGCCGCCGAAAAACGAACAAAGCAGATAAGCGACAGCCTTGTGGCAACAGAGCTTTTTGGAAACGATATAATTCTTTCCGCAACGAAGGTTGATACCTATAAAAAATGCCCGTTCCGCTTCTTCTGTGAATTCGGACTCAAGGCTTCACCGAGAAGCGAAGCGACAATCGATTATTCTGTCAAGGGTACTATTTTTCATAACGTTTTTGAAACTCTTCTGAAGAAATACAGCAAAACTCAGCTCGAAGAGCTTGACGACGAAACGCTTGCCGCCGAGATTTCAGCGGCGCTTGAGGAGTACCTGAACAGGTATATGGGCGGCTCCGAATCGAGAACGAAGCGTTTTCTGGTCGGTTACCGTGCTCTTGCCGAAGAATTGCTTGTGGTTTTCAAGCGCATTTGCGAAGAATTCAGATGCTGTGAATTCGAACCGGTTAAGCTTGAACTTTCAATAGGCATGGGAAGCAAGGACGGTATTGCACCGTACACGCTTAAACTCAGCGACGGCGGCGCAATTATGCTTAACGGCAAGGTCGACCGCGTTGACGTAATGAAAACCGATAACGGAAACTATCTTCGTATTATCGACTATAAAACGAGCGGCAAGAGTTTCTCGCTTGTTGACGTACTCAACGGCTTCAATCTGCAGATGCTCATTTATCTGTTTGCAATTTATACAAACGGCAGCGAGGCTTTAGGCGGAGATTTTATTCCAAGCGGTGTGTTCTATATGCCCGCCAATACCGCCGAGCCTGATCTCGGACGTGATGCGGATGATTCTCAGATAACGGAAAAACAGCTTCATTCCAATCAGATGACCGGTATCGCTATCGACGATATAACTGTACTCGAAGGTATGGAAAGAGACCTGAACGGCTATTTCATTCCCGTTAGTCGCGATGAGGACGGAACGCTCAAAGGCAGCTTCATTTCTCTCAAGGCGCTGATGAAGCTTAAGGAAAAGGTAGACGAAACGTTGACCGATATTGCAGAAAAGCTGCATCGCGGTGAAATACCAGCGCTTCCGCTGGAATCCGCTTGCAGCTACTGCGATTTCAAGCCGGTTTGCGGCTTTGAGGACGGCGATGATGTGCTCCAACTGACCGAGTACACCGATGAGGATGTACGGCGCATACTTGAAGAAGATTCAGACGGGGAGGGTGAAGAAAATGGTTGAACAAGCTAAGCTTGAAGAGCAACAGCAGAACGAAGAATTTTCATGGAACGATGAGCAGCTTGCAGCTATCGGACACAAGGGTAAAGGCATAGTTGTTTCTGCCGCCGCAGGCTCGGGAAAAACAGCCGTTCTTGTCGAGAGGATTATTCAACGCATCTGCGACGAGGAAAATCCCGCCAGTTTTGACCGCTTCCTTATCGTAACATTCACGAGAGCTGCTGCTAAGGAAATGAGTCAGCGTCTGCGTAAAAAGCTTGACGAGAGAATTGCCGAAGATCCGACCAACGCCTTCCTTCTCAGGCAGAAGCGTATGCTTCCGCTTGCAAACATTTCGAGTATTGACAGCTTTTTGCTGACGCTTGTCAGGGAAAATGCGCACAGACTCGGGATTTCACCCGATTTAAGAATTATCGACACCGCTCAGAAGGACCTTATGATAAACGAGTCGTTTAATGAAACGCTTGACATTTTCTATGATGAAAACAGGCCGGAATTCCGTTTGCTTGTTGATGCGGTGGGTAAGAAAGGCGAAAATGACCTTTTTGCAATCGTTAGCTCGCTCAACGATTTTGCCGATTCCCATGTTTCGCCCGACGAGTGGCTTGACAATATAGTTGAGTTCAACGACTCCTCGGTCAATGTTGCCGATACGGTTTTCGGGAAAATTCTGCTTGACCATATTACCGAAACGGCGGAGTATTCTCTGCGCGTGCTCGACAACGGTATAAAATGCTGCGAGGATTTTGAAGGACTCGAGACTATTCACCGCCAGTTAAGCGACGAAAGAAGCATTCCGCGGAAAGTAATTGAACTTGCTGCGGACAAAAAGTGGGATGAGCTTAAGAGCTATCTTGAAACCTACAGAAATAATTATTCACAGATAAAGTGGCGGAGCGTGCCCGAAGAATTGCGAAGCTCAAACGAATATATTCAGGCAAAAACAATGCGCGATAAGTCGAAGGATATAATCGGCTGGGTTTCCGGACTTATTCCCGCTACTGCCGAACAGTTTGCGGAGGACGTCAAACTTCTTGAACCTGTTGTGAGAGAGCTTATACGTTTCATTCACGAATACAGACGCATTTTTACCGAAAAGAAGAATCAGAACGAATCGCTTGATTTTAATGACGTTATGCATCTTGCTCTGAAGCTTCTTCGTAACGTCGACGGCTCTGCTTCCGACGTTGCGCTCGAGGTGCGAAAGAGATTTGACGAAATACTGATAGACGAGTATCAGGATACAAACGAGGCTCAGGACGCTATTTTCAAGCTTATTTCCGACGACCTTAAGAATCTTTTCCTTGTCGGTGACGTTAAGCAGGCTATTTACGGCTTCAGGCTCGCTTCTCCGTATATGTTTATCGAAAAGATAAAGGAATGGAAGCGTAAGGACGTTGAATATGCCGAGTATATCAATCTGGACTGCAATTACCGCAGCCGTGCCGGTGTGCTTAACTGTGTAAACTATCTTTTTGAAAAAACCATGAGTGAAAAGGTAGGCGATATCGCTTATGACGCCGACGAAGCACTCAAACCGGGTTTCAAATTTCCGACGCCCGACGCAAATCAGGTCGAGTTCGATATTGTCTGCAGGCCTAAAAAATCAGAGAATATTACCGAGGCTCAGTTTGTTGCGAAGAGAATAAAGCAGATTCTTGCGACCGAAAGTGTTTATGACAAGAAGAAAAAGATTACCCGTCCCGTAACATTGCGTGATATCTGTGTGCTTTGCAGAAGCAATTCTGCATGCGCAAAATATGCAACCGAACTTAACGACAACGGAGTTTCTGCGTATTACAACGCTAAGAAAGGATATTTCAAATTCAACGAAATCAGGACAATGCTGTCTTTCCTTGAGATACTTGACAATCCGCTTCAGGACATACCGTTGCTGTGTGTGCTGGCTTCTCCGATATTCGGCTTCAGTGCCGACGAGCTGGCAAAAATCCGCATCGGCAAACGCGAGGGGAGACTGTACTACGCAGTAAGGGAATCGGACGACGAAAAATGCGTCGATTTTATTAAACGCTATACGCAGTTCAGACGTCTTGCAAGTGTGCTTCCCGTAAGCGCGCTGATTCGTGAAATATATGAGCGCACGGGCTATTATACCGTTGCGGGCGCTCTTACAAACGGCGAGTTCAGACAGATGAACCTGATGCTCCTTATCGATTACGCCGCAGCCTATGAAGAAAATTCCTCTCTCGGTCTTGCCGGCTTCGTGCGCTATCTTGAACGTTGCCGCGACTCGAATACCGACTTCGAGCCGGCAGCCGCCGTAAACGAAGGCGCTGACGTTGTCAGGGTAATGACAGTACATAAGAGTAAGGGACTTGAATTTCCTATAGTATTTCTTGTAGGAACAGGATCAGGCACGAACGATTATGACGATTATTCCGTTGATGAATCTGTAGGTATAGGTTTCAAAATCTGCGATAAAAAGAAATATAAGACTTACAGCACTGTTCAGTTTACGGCTGCCAAGCTTGCAAGGGGACAGAAGGAATACTCCGAAGAGTTAAGACTTCTCTATGTTGCAATGACAAGAGCTATGGAACGTCTTATAATAACCGCACAGCTTCAGAATCCGTCGAAGCGCTTTGCATCTGCTGACAGCGTGGCTCTGCTCGGCAAAGTAGATCCTCTTGAGGTATCGGGAACGAATAGTTTTATAGACCTTATAATCAAGGCTTTTGTTAAACATCCCGACTGTAAGGCGATACGCGACGCCATTGACTTTGATATTAAGGCAGATGATAACAAGAACTTTGACATTTCCTTAAATATTATAAACGAGGCTCCCGATCAACAGGACACTCAGCAGGAAATTGCAGAAGCGGCAGAAATTCATCCCGACACCGAAACGGTTGAGCTTATCAGACAGAGAGTTGAATACGAGTATCCGTACTCGGCTCTTGCAACGCTCGTGACCAAAAAATCCGCTTCATCCTTCAACGACGATTCGCTCGAAGCGGGCGAGTACTTTGCCTTCGACGTGCCGCAGTTCGCGCGTGACGGAGCTATGACGGGCGCTCAGCGCGGTACGGCGATACACCGCTTTATGGAGGTCTGCGACTTTGAAAGGGCGAAGGCGGACACCGCTGCCGAACGCGACCGCCTTGTTGCCGAAAAGCTTCTCACACCCGAGCAGGGCGAGGTGCTCAACATCGAAGCGCTGGCGAAGTTCTTCGAAAGCGAAGTTTACTCAAGAATTGCAAAATCTCCGAGGGTCATGCGCGAGCAGAAATTTACCGTATTTGTTCCTGCGACTTTCGTGAATCCCGAATTAGGCAATGCCGCAAAGGATGAAAAGGTGCTCGTTCAGGGCGTCATTGACTGTGCGTTCTTTGAGAACGGAAAGACAGTCGTGCTCGACTATAAGACAGACCGTGTCAGCGAAGGCGGGCAGCTGGCAGGGCTTTACCACCGTCAGCTTGAGGTCTATAGAATTGCCGCCGAGGAATGCTTCGGAACTGATGTAAGCGAGCTTTTGCTCTACAGCTTCGCGCTCGGCGAGGAGGTTAAGCTGTAATTTTTGAAAAAAACACTTGCATTTTTATAATTGATATGGTATATTATCAAGGCTAATTGAATTCGTTATTTCGAAAAAGAGGTGAAAACGATGAAGGAAGGAATTCATCCCGAGTACAAACCCACAACTGTAAAGTGTGCGTGCGGAGCTACTTTTGAGACCAGCTCTACTAAGGAGAACGTACGTGTTGATATCTGCTCAAACTGCCATCCGTTCTTTACCGGTAAGCAGAAGCTTGTTGATACAGGCGGACGTGTTGACAGATTTAACAAGAGATACAATCTCGAAAGCAAATAATAACATTAAAGCGGCTTATGCCGCTTTTTGTTTTCTGAAGAGATATTTATGAATTCATACAAGACCGTAATCAGAGAAGCAAGCGACGAATTCGTTGAAAAGCGTTCGCGCTTTATAGGCTACGTAAAGCCCGTCACAACCGCTGACGAGGCTAATGCTTTTGTGTCCGCAATAAAATCAAAGCATTTTGACGCCAAGCATAACGTCTATGCCTATATACTCAAAGACGGCGGCGTTAAGAAATACTCCGACGACGGCGAGCCTCAGGGCACTGCTGGTATGCCCGTTCTTGAGGTTATCGAAAAGAGCGGACTGTGCGACGTCTGCGTAGTCGTTACGCGTTATTTCGGTGGCATACTTCTCGGCGGCGGCGGACTTTTCCGTGCCTACACTCAGGCCGCCAAGCTTGCGCTCGAAGCGGGCGGCGTTGCCGAAATGTCGCTTACAAGCACGCTTCGCCTTGAATGCGACTATAACTTTTATTCGCGTCTTCAGTCAATTGTAGCCAATGCGGGCGGTGCTGTAGATAACACCGATTTCGGCGAAAAGGTTACGGTTGATTTTTACGTTCTGAGCGAAAACGAGGAGAATATAATAAACGCCGTATTTGAGGCTTCAAACGGCAAATTCCGACCCGAAAAGCTCGCAGAAGGGTATAAAAGGACGAATTTTTAACTTTTTTGCGTTTGCTTAGTGGAGTTTTCGCTTTTTAGCGGTATATATTATTTGAGTGCCTTTTCCGAAAGGGGTAAAGATATGTCAATCCGTGAGGATTCCGAGCGTCTTGAAAAAGAGCTCTTAAGTGAATATGCGGCGCTTGCCGTCAATACGAAGGGCAGACTTGCACCCGAGGAAGAGTGCGAAATCCGTACCTGCTATCAGCGCGACCGCGACAGAATTATTCATTCCAACGCGTTCCGACGTCTCAAGCACAAGACTCAGGTTTTTCTCTCACCCGAGGGCGACCATTACAGAACACGCCTTACCCATACGCTTGAGGTTTCGCAGATAGCCAGAACAATTGCGAGATGCTTAAAGCTTAACGAGGATTTAACCGAAGCTATTGCTCTGGGACACGACCTCGGCCACACACCCTTCGGCCACGCGGGCGAGAGAGCGCTCGACGTAGTCTATCCCGGCGGCTTCAAGCACTACGAGCAGAGCCTGCGCGTAGTCGACAAGCTTGAAAAGAACGGCGAGGGACTGAATCTTACCTACGAGGTTCGTGACGGCATACTCTGCCACACCGTCGGCAAGGAGGCCGATACGCTCGAGGGCAGGGTAGTCAAGCTCGCCGACAGAATAGCGTTTCTTAATCACGATATAGACGATGCAATAAGAGCCAAAGTGCTCTGCGAAGACGATATACCGACGAGCATCACCGACGTTCTCGGCAATTCGAAATCAAAGCGAATTAATACGCTTGTTCTCTCGGCTATCGAGAACAGCTCCGACGATATTCGCCTTACTCACGATATTAAAGAAGCCTTCGATGCGCTTCACTCGTTTATGTTCAAGATGGTTTACACCAATTCCGACGTAAAGGGTGAGGAAAAGAAGGCCGAAGCGCTTATCAAAACGCTTTACGAATACTACCGCGATAATCCCGACACGATGCCCGACCTCTATAAAAAGGTCGTTGACCTTGAGGGTGCCGAGCGCGCGGCGTGCGACTACGTCTCGAGTATGTCTGACGGCTACGTACTGAATATTTATAACGAATTATTTATTCCCAGAGCCTGGATGACCTGATATTGGTACATTAATTGTGACAAAATAGTAACGAAAGGAGAGTGCTTTTATGGCATTAAGCGATGACTTTTTGCAGGAACTTCACGACAGAGTCGATATTGAAAGCGTAATCTCTCCCTACGTTACACTCAAGCGTAAGGGCAAGCTTCTGGGCGGACTGTGTCCGTTCCATAACGAGAAGACTCCGTCATTTTACGTCTACCCCGAAACTCAGTCGTACTATTGCTTCGGCTGCGGCAGCGGCGGCGACGCCATAACTTTTATCAAGAATATCGAAAACCTCGACTACATTGAATCCGTTCGCTTTTTGTGCGAAAAATACGGACTTTCAATGCCTGAGGACAACTTTGACAACGGCCTTTCAAAAAAGCGTACAAGGCTTTATGAGGCTAATCGCGAAGCGGCGCGTTTTTACTATAAGCAGCTGTTTGAGCCTAACGGCAAAATCGCCCGTGACTACTGTAAGAAAAGACAGCTTACCAAGGATACGGTAACACTTTTCGGTATAGGCTACGCACCCGACAGCTGGGACAGTCTTACCAATCATCTTAAATCAAAGGGCTTTACGACCGAGGAACTTATCGAGGCCGACCTTGCCAAGAAGGGCAGAAACGGCGGCTGCTTCGATACCTTCCGAAACAGACTTGTGTTCCCGATAGTTGATTTAAGGGGAAACGTCTTGGGCTTCAGCGGCAGACGGCTTAACGAAGAGGACAGGGCAAAATACGTCAACTCCTCCGATACGCTTGTTTATAAAAAGGGCAGGGAGATTTTCGGACTCAATCTTGCCAAAAAGACCAAGGCGGACAACCTTATACTCTGCGAGGGCAATATTGACGTCGTAATGCTCCATCAGGCTGGCTTTGACAACGCCGTAGCCGCTCTGGGCACCGCGCTGACCGAGGATCAGGCTCAGCTGCTTTCACGTTATACGGGCGAAATACTGCTGTGCTACGACAACGACGAGGCGGGCGCAAAGGCGGTTGAAAAGGCGCTGGGTATATTTGCCCGCACAACCGTACATACCAAGGTAATAAAGATGACAGGCGGCAAGGATCCCGACGAGATTATCAAGAACTTCGGCGTTGCCCGTTTTAAGGCGCTTATTGACGGCGCTTCAAACGATATCGAATACCGTCTTTCCGAGGAAATGCAGAAGCACGATATGCTGACTTCCGACGGTAAGGTGAGCTTTATGAGAGCGGCTGCGAAGGTGCTCGCTGCGCTTGACAGTCCCATTGAGGTTGATGTCTATGCCTCTAAGCTTGCCAACGAACTGTCGGTCAACAAAGAGGCAATTACCTCGGAAATTGCGAAAAACAGACGTAAGAAAAAACAGTCCGACCGCAAGGAACAGTTTAAGGAGATACAGCGCTCGTTCAACAATCCCAACGACCTTATCAATAAGGTCAATTCCGAGCGGCGCAACAATCTCCGCGCAGCTAAGGCGGAGGAAACCGTTATAGCGACGCTCATGAGCAATCCTTTGCTTTACAGGAAGCTTTCCGCTTTAATAAGCGCCGACGATTTCGTAACCCCGTTCAATGCGAAGGTTTACAAAACGCTTTGCGAAAGACTTGAAGAGGGAAAAGCGGTTGATATAACCTCGCTTTCCTCGTCGTTTACGTCGGACGAGCTGTCGGTAATATCATCAATTATCGCAAACAAGGCGCAGTTTATCACAAACTCTGTTGATGAGTGCGAGGACTGTATTAAAATAATCAGGGAAGATAAGAAGAAAGCGGCGCACAAACAGCCCGCCGAAATGACCGAAGAGGATTTTCTTAATATCTTCAAAAATAATAATTAGTCAGAAATAAGCAAATATAAAGATGTGAGAGGGAAAACAATGGAAAACAAAGAAAACACAAACGCAACTCCTACCACTAACGAAAAGAAAAACCCGATTACCGAGCTTATCGAAAAGGGTAAGATTTCCGGTAAGGTAACGACTCAGGAAATCGATACCGCGATGGTTGAGTCCGATCTCGAAATGGAGGACCTTGAAAAGGTTTACGAAAGCCTTGAAGCACTCAATATCGAGATTATCGACGACTTCGACTTAAACCTCGACACAGTTGACTTTGAAGAGGATATCGCCAAGGTTCAGGAGTCCACCGAGGGCACGGGCGAGGGCCACGGCAACGCGATGGACGATCCCGTCAAGGTCTATCTTAAGGACATCGGCCGCGTTCCGCTTCTCACTCCCGAGGAGGAAATCGCGCTTGCCGAGAGAATTGCCGAAAACGACGCCAACGCAAAAAAGCGTCTTGAGGAGGCAAACCTTCGTCTTGTCGTAAGTATTGCCAAGAGATATGTCGGCAGAGGTATGCAGTTCCTCGATCTGATTCAGGAGGGCAACCTCGGTCTAATCAAGGCTGCCGAGAAGTTCGACCACACCAAGGGCTTCAAGTTCTCAACCTACGCCACTTGGTGGATAAGACAGGCTATCACGAGAGCTATTGCCGACCAGGCGAGAACTATCCGTATTCCCGTTCACATGGTTGAAACCATCAATAAGGTAAAGAAGACCAACTCTCAGCTTCTTCACAAGAACGGCAGAGATCCGACGGCTGAGGAAATCGCCGAGGTACTCGATATGCCCGTTGACAAGGTAAGAGAGATTATGCGTGTATCGCAGGAACCCGTTTCGCTCGAAACGCCCATAGGCGAGGAGGAGGACAGCCACCTTGGCGACTTCATTCCCGACGACGAGGCGCTCGCACCCGCAGACGCGGCTTCAATGCTTCTTCTTAAAGAACAGCTTGAAGAGGTGCTCGGCACACTTACCGAGAGAGAAGCTATGGTACTGAAGCTTCGCTTCGGCCTTGAGGACGGCCATCCGAGAACTCTTGAAGAGGTCGGCAAGACCTTCGACGTTACCCGTGAAAGAATCCGTCAGATTGAGGCTAAGGCGCTTCGTAAACTCCGCCATCCCTCACGCTCCAAGAAGCTCAAGGATTTTCTTGACTGATTAACTTGGAGGTTTAAAAAAATGAATAACTGTAATCCTCTTGATAAGTTTCTTAAAGACTTAGCCGAGGTTGAGCCGTTTGCCGAGGGAGAAGAGGAAGCTTTGACCAAGTCACTCTGCTCCGGCGAAAAAACAGCCGAAAGCCGTCTGATGGATGGCTATTTGCAGTATGTTTATAATATTACAAGTGAGTACTTTGACTGCGGTATGTTTGAGCTCGATCTTGTTGAGATTGCTTTTTATGCACTCAAAGTTGCCGTAGAGCATTATACGGAGAATGATGACGGTAAAACGCTGAAACAATTCATCGAGCAAACTGTAAGGCAAGCTCTTGTAACAGAGATTGACGATTACAAAAGGCGTGCAGCTTTAGGGGAATTCCGTAAAAAAGCTAAAAAGGTCAACCGGATTTTGTCTTTAACAAATAAGTACCTTGAGGAAACCGGAATTCAGCCGGAACCCGAGGTGATTGCCAAGGAGCTTGGAATTGACGTTGAATTTGTTAGAAACGTTTTTGAGGTTAAGAAACAACCTGTTGAGATAATACTGCCCGAGGAAAGAGGTAATGACGTCAAGAGCTAATTATGGAAAATATCAAAAAAGCACCGCTTCTCATGAAGCGGTGTATTTTTGTGCATTGGAAATATTATTTAATCATTTCCCCGAACTCTTCCTCGGAAATAATTGTTACGCCAAGCTGCTGAGCCTTTGTCAGCTTACTTCCCGCGGCTTCACCCGCAAGAACGTAGTCTGTCTTTGCCGAAACCGACGACGAAGTCTTACCGCCTAAGCTTTCAATAATTGCCGAAGCTTCGTTTCGTGTGTATTGAGTAAGAGTACCCGTAAGCACGAAAACCTTGCCGTCGAAGCGGTTTTCTATCAGCGTGTCCTCGGCTTCCATATTCACACCCGCGGCCTTAAGCTCGTCTATAAGCTCTTTTGACTGTTCAAGCGAGAAATAATCAACCGCCGACTGCGCCATAATATCGCCGAAGCCGTCAATTTCAAGGATTTCCTCCTTCGTTGCCGCCATAAATGCGTCCATGGTTCTGAACTTATCGGCAACAAGCTTCGCGGCCTTCTGTCCTATATGGCGGATACCCAGAGCAAAAATCAGCTTGCTCAAATCGTTCTGCTTTGAATTTTCAATAGCCGTTTTAAGATTTTCCGCGCTCTTTGAGCCCAGTCCCTCAAACGAGGCAACCTTATCATAGTCAAGCCTGTAAATATCAGCGGCGCTCCTGAGCATACCTGCGTTTACAAACAACTCCAGCAGTGCGTCGCCAAGACCTTCAATATCCATCGCGTCACGTGAGCAGAAGTGAATAAGATTTCTAAGCAATTGAGCGGGACAGTCGGGGTTGTTGCAGCGTATTGCCGCCTCGTCCTTTTCTCTGGTGACGGGTGCTCCGCAGGACGGACAGACCTTCGGCATTTCAAACTCAACAGAGTTTTCGCCCCGCTTTGCGACCTTAAGCACCTCGGGAATAATATCTCCCGCTTTTCTTATAACAACGGTGTCGCCTATGCGTACGCCTTTTTCTTTTATGAAATCCTCGTTGTGAAGCGTTGCTCTCGAAACCGTGGAGCCTGCAACGAGCACGGGTGTAAATACGGCGGTAGGTGTCAGAACTCCCGTTCTTCCGACGTTAATCTCAATATCGACAAGCGTCGTTTCCTTTTCTTCGGGCGGATATTTCCACGCAAGCGCCCATTTCGGACATTTTGCCGTACTGCCGAGCATTTCACGCTGTGCAAATGAATTAACCTTGATAACTGCGCCGTCAATGTCAAAGGGGAGAGTACCCCTGATTGAACCTATTCTGTCGAGTTCCTTGATAACGTCCTCAATATTATCGAATTCGTTATAAAAGGGAATAGTCTTGAAGCCGAGTGACTTTATGAAATCAAGCGACTGTTTATGCGCTGTCAGTTCAACGCCCTCAATCTGCTGAATATTGAAAACGAATATATCGAGCCCTCTTGACGAGGTTACCTTCGGGTCCTTTTGGCGCAGGCTTCCAGCCGCAGCGTTACGCGGATTTTTGAACGGCTTTTCGTCATTTAATTCCTGATTTTTAACGATTTCAAGGAATTTTTCACGCGGCATATAGACCTCGCCGCGAACCTCGATAAACGGCACTTTTTCCTTTAACGAAAGCGGAATTGTACGAACCGTTTTCAGGTTCGCCGTAACGTCCTCGCCGACGTTGCCGTCGCCTCTTGTAGAACCTCTTGTAATAATGCCGTCGGTGTATTCAAGGCTGACCGACAGTCCGTCTATTTTCGGCTCGACAACATACGTAGCGTCGGGACAGACCGCCTTGACCTTGCGGTCAAAATCATAGACCTCGTCAACCGAAAACGCGTCCTGCAGGCTCTCCATTTTTACCTTATGCTCGACGGGTTGGAACATAGCCTTGTCTGCGGAACCGCCTACACGGTGAGTGGGCGAGTCGGCTGTCAGCAGGTCGGGATATTCCTCCTCGATAGCCTTCAGCTCGCGCATAAGCATATCGTATTCATAGTCGGAAATATCGTTTTCATTTTCGACGTAATAGCGGTATATATGGTGATTGAGCTCCTTGCGTAACTGCTCGGCTCTTAATTTACTGCTCTGATAATCGGACATAAATCCTACCTCCAAAGATATTATTGTTATTCTACCACATTTTTAACATTTTTACAACTCGAAACGTCATAGATATTAATGAATATTTCAGGAGGTGTGATATGAAGAAAACTTTGTCATTTATATTGGTCTGCATTTTGCTTTTTCTGACTTTTCAGCTCGGAGCTTACGCCGCTGAATATCCCGAAATGCAGGTCGAAGTTCACTGTAAATCTGCGGTTCTGATGGAAGCGTCAACGGGCAGGGTGCTTATGGCGAAAGATGCCGATATGCAGGTCTATCCCGCATCCGTCACCAAAATTATGTCGCTGCTGCTTGTCACCGAGGCAATTGACCGCGGTCAGATAGCGCTTACGGATACCGTAACTGCAAGCGCATACGCGTCGAAAAAGGGCGGCTCCCAGATATGGCTTAAAGAGGGCGAGCAGATGACCGTTGACGACATGCTCAAGGCAACCGCCGTAGCCAGCGCCAACGATGCCTGCACCGCGCTGGGTGAGTTTATCGCAGGCAGTGAGGATGCATTTGTTAATAAAATGAACGAGCGCGCAAAAGAGCTCGGTATGAACAACACGCATTTTGAAAATTGCACAGGCCTTGACGACACCGCCGACGGACATCTTACAACCGCTTACGACATAGCGCTTATGTCCCGCGAGCTTCTGAAGCATGAGCGTATCCGCAATTATTCAACTGTATGGACCGATACGCTTCGCGGCGGCGAAACCGCGCTTACAAACACCAATAAGCTCATCCGCTTCTATGACGGCGCAACGGGGCTTAAAACCGGCACTACCTCAAAGGCGGGCTGCTGCGTGTCCGCAACCGCAGAACGCGACGGACTTGAACTTATCGCCGTCGTAATGGGCTCGGATAATTCAAACGACCGATTTAATTCCGCACGTGCAATGCTCGACTGGGGCTTTGCGAACTACTCGAGCGTTGAACTGGCTGTTGACCCTGCTCTCATTGTTCCGATTAGCGTCATAAACGGCAGGGAGGACAGCATAACTCCCGACATACCCGACACAGTCAGAGCGGTAGTCGGAAAGGGCAGACAGGCCGATATTGTTCAGGTTGTCGAGCTTCCCGTTGACGTCGAAGCGCCCGTGGAAAACGGTCAGACGCTCGGCACTGTCAGCTTTAAGCTTGACGGTGAGAATTTAGCCGTCTATACGCTGAAAGCGCCTCATTCAGTTGAAAAGCTCAGCTTTTTCGAGCGCTGGAAACGTCTTGTTACGTCAATAATTTAGAATTTTCTTCGGTAAATCATACGTTGATTAGATAAACTGTTAAAAAATTATAAATTTAACAAATAGTTGTTGAAATAAATCCTCGGATGGGTTAAAATATAGACGTGATATTTTAGGATGTGAAACATCAAAGGAGTTTTAATACCGATGTCTTTGAAACTGAATGCCGATTATCTCAACGGCTTTATTGATGCCGCGGATTATTCGGGCATTTCCGACGAAATCAGACGCGCCGCAGCCACTCTTGAAAACAGAAGCGGCGAGGGCAGCGATTTTCTGGGCTGGATTGACCTGCCCGTAGATTACGATAAAGAGGAGTTCGCAAGAATTAAAAAGGCGGCCGATAAAATTAAGTCCGACTCAAAGGTGCTTATTGTTATCGGAATTGGCGGCAGTTATCTCGGCGCGAGAGCGGCTATCGAGTTCTGCAAGTCCCAGAATTACAACGTATTGGCAAAAGACACGCCTCAGATTTTCTTCTCGGGCAATTCCATAAGCTCGTCAACGCTCAATGAGCTTGTTTCAATTTGCGAAAACACCGATTTTTCGGTTAACGTTATTTCAAAATCGGGTACGACTACCGAACCTGCCGTTGCCTTCAGAATTTTCAAGGCTCTGCTTGAAAGAAAGTACGGTAAGGACGAAGCGGCCAAGCGTATCTACGTCACCACCGACAGACAGAAGGGCACTCTCAAGGAGCTTTCCGACAGTGAAGGCTATGAGACTTTTGTTGTCCCGGACGACGTCGGCGGCCGTTATTCCGTACTTACGGCGGTAGGACTTTTACCGATAGCCGTTGCGGGCTGCGATATCGACAGTATGATGAAGGGCGCCGCTGACGCGAGAAGCGCATACTGCGATACCGACCTTGAAAAGAACGATTGCTATAAATATTCGGCAATACGCAATATACTTTACCGCAAGGGCAAGGCTGTCGAGATGATGGTTGCCTATGAACCCGACTATACCATGATGAACGAGTGGTTCAAGCAGCTTTTCGGTGAGTCCGAGGGTAAGGACGGCAAGGGACTTTTCCCCGCATCCGCCGTTTTCTCGACCGACCTTCACTCTATGGGTCAGTACATACAGGACGGCGAGAGAATACTCTTTGAAACTGCGGTTGTGTTTGACAAGCCAAAGAGCGAAATCACAATCGGGGAGCAGGAGGGTAACCTCGACGGGCTCAACTTCCTTGCAGGCAAGACAATGGATTTCGTAAACCGCAAGGCTTTTGAGGGTACGTTGCTCGCTCACTGTGACGGCGGCGTTCCGAACGTAGTCCTTGAAATCCCCGAGATGAACGAGTATGAATTCGGTTACCTCGTTTATTTCCTTGAAAAGGCATGTGCGATTTCGGGTTACGTTCTCGGCGTTAATCCCTTCAATCAGCCCGGTGTTGAGAGCTATAAGAAAAATATGTTCGCTCTCATCGGCAAACCCGGCTACGAGGACAGACGTCAGCAGCTTCTCGACAGACTTTCAAAATAAGTTAACAATCCCAAAAAGGGCGGTTATAAATTAAAAGGAGGAGATTTTTATGATATCTCTTATTATCGGGCATAAAGGCTCGGGAAAAACAAAAATTTTAGTTGACGCAGTCAACAGCGCTACCGAGCGTTCGGCGGGCAACGTTGTTTGCGTTGAGAAGGCTAACAACCTTACATACGATGTCAACTACCGTTGCAGACTTATTTCGACCGACGAATTTGCGGTTGAGGGCTTTGACGCTTTCTACGGCTTTCTGAGCGGAATCTGCGCGGGCGACAACGACATCACCGACATTTTCGTTGATGCTACTTTCAGAATAGGCGGCCGCGATTACGAACAGCTTGCCGATTTTCTTGAGAAAATCAACACTCTTGCCGACAAATCGTCAACCGCATTTACGTTCACGATTTCTACGGACGTTGAGAATCTTCCCGAGAGAATTTTCAAGTATTGCGTTAAGATTAACTGATTATGCTTTTCACGGCGGGGTGCTTCACTCCGCCGTTTATCTTTTTATATTAAATTTTTTGTTGACAAACGCAATTATTATGTATATAATACTTTTTGCGTTAGTGTGACGAGGTATATTTATGTTTATTGAGCTTGAACCGATTTTCAACTGTGAGGGCGCTGAAAAGGAGATATCCTATCAGTTCACTCCCGACGGTTGCGACGAGATTAAATCGATCGACGTTAAAGGCAAAGTCTTTAACCGCACCGGAATAGTTTCGCTTGAGGTAAATGCCGTCTATGAGCTTGACACGCTCTGTGACCGTTGCGCCGCACCGGTTAAGAGAAATGAGGAGCTTGCAATCGCTCATTTTCTCGTAAGCGAGCTTAATGACGAGGATAATGACGAGTATTATCTTGTCGAGGATATGAATCTTAACCTTGACGAGCTTGTCAGAGAGGATATACTTCTGTCGTTACCGACAAAGATTCTCTGCCGTGAGGACTGTAAAGGAATCTGTCCTTATTGCGGCACAAATCTCAATGAGAAGCAGTGCGACTGCAAAAAGCCCGTTGATCCGC
>JAEEUJ010000172.1 GCA_016290515.1 Clostridiaceae bacterium | reverse complement strand
CCGTCGGCTCGCTCTATAAGAGCAACGAAGAATGCCTTGAGGAATATAAGAAATTCGACAGGGTCTGCTTTGTTTCCGAACTCGCTCTTGACGGCTTTAAGAAAAGACTCGGCGAGGCTGACAATCTGACGGTTGTTCACAATATCATAGACTACCGTCAGGTTATGAAAAACTCGCGAGAGGAGCCGCCCGTGCGCTTTGAAACCGACGGACTGAAAATCGTTACCGTCGGCAGACTTACCGACGTAAAGGGCTACAAACGGCTGATTGATTGCGTAGGAAGGCTTGAAGAAAAATATAATTTTGAGCTGATTATCGTCGGCGACGGCGAGGATAAGCCTCAACTTGAAAAGCAAATTGCCGATAACGGTATTAAATCGGTAAAGCTCGTCGGCTTTTACGAAAATCCCTACTGCATTATCTCTCAGGCTGACTGGTATATCTGCTCGTCCTATCAGGAGGCGTACAATACCGCCATTGCCGAGAGCATATCGCTCGGCATTCCCGCTCTTACAACCGACTGCGCAGGCATGGACGAAATACTTGAAAACGGAAAACTCGGCATAATCTGCGAAAACAGCGACGAAGCGCTTTATAATGCGCTCGTAAAGCTGTTTGAGAGCGCCGATTATGCTTACTATAAAAAGAATGCAACCGAAAAAAGCGCTGCTCTTCAGTCGTCAAATCCTCTCGGCGACTATGAAAAGCTGCTTTCGGATTTATAATATCGGAGGAATTTTATGAGCATCAAATCAAAGCTTCATTCACAGTACGTTGAAATAATGAATGAAAGGCTTTACAAGCACAACAGAAAACTCGCATTAAGCGGACATCCCGAGGAAATAGTTAAGGAAATGTATTTCAAGGCATTCGGGAAAATGCCCGACCTTGAAAATCCCAAGACCTATAACGAAAAGCTTCAGTGGATGAAGCTTTACTGGTATGACGAGAGGGCGAGAATCTGCGCAAGCAAGCATTTTGTGCGTGACTACGTTAAACAGAAGGGACTCGGCGATATTCTTATTCCTCAGCTCGGCGTTTACAAAAGCGCCGACGAAATAGACTTCGACGCTCTTCCGGACCGCTTTGTACTCAAGCCGTCTCACGATTCGGGGCATATAATCATCTGTAAGGATAAGTCCACCTTTGACAGACAGAAGGCTGTCAGCGACCTTAACAAATGGATGAAGACCGATTATGAATTTATGAGCGGCGAGTGGCAGTATCACGGCGATCGCGTTATCGTCTGTGAGGAATATATGGAGGACAAAAAAGTCGGCGAGCTGCTTGACTATAAGTTTTTCTGCTTCTCGGGTAAGCCCGAGCTTTGCTTCTTCTGCTCGGACAGAAGGCATCACGTTAAGAGCGATTTCTACGATATGGATTGGAACAAGCAGGATTTCCGCTGGCTGTACGAACCGAGCGGAAAGGTGTTCCCGAGGCCCGAAAACCTTGAAACGATGATTAAATACGCCGAAATTCTTTCCGAAGGCTTCCCGCACGTAAGAGTTGACTTCTATGAGATTGAGGGAAAGATTTATTTCGGTGAGCTGACCTTCTTCCACGGCGGCGGACTCGGCTGGTTCAAGCCCGAGGAAATCGATTACAGATTAGGCGATTTGATCAAGCTTCCCGAAAAGGCATCGCCTACACCGTGGGAAATGATTATAAGGGAAAACAGGGAGAAAAAATGAGCGTAAAGATAAGTGTTCTTGTACCCGTTTACAACGTCGAAACATCACTTGACAGATGTATGGAAAGCATACTCAATCAGACGTTCAAGGATATCGAGATAATTATGGTCGACGACGGCTCGACCGACGGCAGTCCCGCAATCTGCGACCGTTACGGTGAGAAATATGACAACGTAAAGGTAATCCATAAGGAAAACGAAGGCCTCGGACCTACCCGTGACAGGGGAGTCAGAGAGGCGAGCGGCGAATACATCTACCACTGTGACTCCGACGACTGGCTCAAGGAGGATTTGCTCGAAAAGGCATACGAAGCGATCACAAAAGCCGACGCCGACGTCTGCATCTTCGGCTACGACCTTTTTACCGAGGAAAACGGCGAAATGAAACCATACGGCAACGTTCATCTTGCCGACGGTCTTTACACTTCGCACGGGGAAATAACGAAGCTTTTTGTCGATAACTACTACAACGGCTTTATCGTAATGTCAGCGTGGAACAGACTCTATAAGCGCTCGTTTATCGTTGACAATGAGCTGTGGTTTCCCGCACTGCGCCGTGCGCAGGATATGGCGTATTCAATGCTTCTTTTCGATAAGCTTACAAAGGTAGTTACTCTTGAGGAGGCCCTTTACTGCTACATAATCGAGCCGGGTACTTTCAAGGGACGCTCGTTTGACGAGATGCTTGAAATCTATTGGCAGATTAACGATTTCGCCTCGGACTATTTCTCAAGATGGGGATTGCTCGACGAAAATCAGAGAACTCTTCTTGACAACCGTACCTGCGAAGCGATTGCGAATTATTCAAGTTACGCCCTCGTTACAAAATATCCCGAGCAGAGAGAGGGAAATCTTCAGCACCTTGTCAGCGACGAAAAGCTCGTCAGGCTGTTTAAGAATTACAAAAACGTCAAAAAGTCAAAGTTTATGACTCTCTTCTGTACGGCGATGAAGCTCAAGAGCAAAAAGCTCGTTTACGAGGTCGCCAAAATGCACGAAAAGAAATAAAACAAAAACGGACGGGTTGTACCCGTCCGTTTTAATATTTTGTTATCAGTTCGTTTTTCTTTTAATCAGTTTTTTGAAGTTTGCAAACGCCGCATTAACGAGCTTTCGGTAGAAAATTAGGAATATGAGCATGAATGCGGCGCTTACGCATACGGCTGCAACGACTGAAATCTCAAACCATTTAAGAAAACTGTCGGCGTGAAGCTCCAGTATGAAGCTTACAACCGTGCAGACCGTAAAGGGTATCGCGAATACCGCGACCTTTTTAATAATATTTGTGTTTCTTATCTTTAGTATATTTTTGTTCGCGTAATTGACAAGCAGGGGGGTGCGGTATGCGGCGCCGACAAGCGTGCCTATCGCAACGCCTATTATATTAAGCTTCCACACAAGAGCGAGCGAAATTGCGAGGTTGATAATCGCCTCGGTTACGGCGTACATCTTGACCTGCTTGAAATGGCCCGCGATATTGGTGGTGATAATAGACGGTATTCTGAGATTTACAACCAGCTTCATCAGTATAAAAATCAGCGGATAAATCGCCGATTTGTAGTCCGCGTCCATCTTTGCCGTGTAAACCTCGATAAACGGCTTGTAAACAAGTATGGCTATTGAATACAGATAGAATACAAGCCCGAAGTAAATCGTTTCAAACTTGTCGAACGTAGTTTTGAAACGCTCAAAGTTTGAATAAAACGTCCGTCCCATGCCCGAGAATACACCCTCGCGCACGCTGGAAATAACGCTTCCGAGTCCGACGACAACGAAATTGTAAACCGAGTAAATGCTCGTGTAAACCAGTCCGCAGAACGACGAGAGCAGGAGCATATCCGTCGAGTCGATTACAAGACCGGCAACCTCGCTGACTATAACGTCCTTACGCTGCTTGATATCGATTTGCGAGCAATCCTCGTTTCTTGTAACCTGCGGGAAAAACTTCTTCATCAGCAGCGACAGCACAACCATACGCAGGAGCGCGCCGATAAGCGCAACGCACTGATAGGCAATGATATTCTTCAGGTCGAAAATCGCAACCAGATGCAGAGCCGTATTGAACAGCAGCATTCCTATATTGACGATATAGAGTACGAAGTTATAGTTCTGAGCGTAGAAAAGCACGTTGAACTTAGTTGTGAAAATATGCTCAACCGCCGCCGCTACACCGCGAAGTATAATGAATGCAACGATTATATATATCGGTAAATCGTCCTTGATAATAAACGGAACGATTA
>JAEEUJ010000021.1 GCA_016290515.1 Clostridiaceae bacterium | reverse complement strand
TGGATCCAATACCATTTCCAGGCGACCTGAAAAACATCATTAAAACATCAATTGCTTTTAGTAATCCCAATGATGGGTTTGATTATTTCAGGAGATTATATGTAAATGCTGTAGGCAGTATTCCTAAAAATCTTGTTGACTTACAGACACAGGGATTCACAACAAGAGAAATTGAAATATTAACAGGAATATCTAAAAGTAGCGTAGCAAGAGAATTGAAAGGTATGAGCGAAAATGAATAATGTACTATTGTTGAAAGGACAATTTGATAGCAAGCCAAACACAAGTGGTGGCGGAAAGAGAAATCTTCCTGCAAATGCTAAAGTATCTTCAACACATGTTGAAAGTTTAATAAAAGAACTAAGCAATATTTCAGTTTTTTGGAAAAAGAAAGAAAATGATATTATTGGTGGGGCATTAGTAAGTGTTTTCTATAAGCATGTTGTTGCTAAGAGTAATAGACTTCAAAACATATTGGGAAAAGGCGATAATAATAAACCAAATTCATCAATAAGAGGTGCAAAATTTGTCTGGGAAAAGAATGATCATGGTAAGACAATACAAAAACACGTTTTTACGCACTTCGTTAGTGTAGATATAATAGATGATTCAATTAATAGACTTAAGTTGGCAAAAGGTATTCTGGAAAAATACTATAATGGAGAAGCAACTCAGAACACAACAAGAGAGATCAATGATGGACATTTTCAGTTTAAGGAAATGAGCAAAACAACATTTATTAGTGTTTTGATTGATTGTTTTTATGTTGAAAGATTTGGAATAGATAAATCTTCAAGTAGCATAAGTGAAGATTCAATTGTTACTATATATAAAACTGGCGTTGACACACAAGCTCTTCTTAAAAGCTTTGGGATAGACATGATCAACGCAAAAATGATTGACGAAACAACGCTTAGACTTACTCCAAATGAAATAAAATTAGTCCAAGACAAAGCACCATATTTAATATCGATGAGTGTTAGAGATTTTTCTGATATTTCATTGGAGGATGTTGATGATGTCCCAATGATAGAAAGAAATGATATGATTGGAGAACCTGGGGATGAGCCAACAATAGGTGTAATTGATACCTTGTTTTGGAAAGAAGCGTACTTTTCAAATTGGGTTGAATACCATAAAATGATTTCTGATGAGTTTGAAATTGACAATAGTGATATGAGACACGGTACAGCGGTAACCTCAATTATTGTCGATGGCCCAAATCTCAACCCAAACTTGGATGATGGATGTGGAAATTTTAAGGTCAGACACTTTGGCGTATCAAAGGCCGGACCATTTAGCTCGTTTACAGTATTGAAATTGATAAGGAAGATTGTTGCTGAGAATACGGATATTAAAGTTTGGAATTTGTCCTTAGGTTCTGTACTGGAAATTGATCCTAATTTTATTTCACCAGAGGCTGCTGAACTTGATAAAATACAAAGTGAATACGATGTTGTTTTTGTTGTTGCAGGTACTAATAAAAAAAAGGATGAAAAGAAGGACAAGATGATAGGTGCGCCTGCGGATTCCATTAACTCTATAGTTGTTAATTCAGTAAAAAAGGATGGGCGCTCTGCCTCATACACCAGGAAGGGACCAGTATTATCATTTTTTCATAAACCAGATTTGAGTTATTATGGTGGGGATAATGGAGAACCTATAAATGTAATTGAACCATTTACTTTAGCACAAAGGTCTGGCACTTCATTTGCTGCGCCATGGATATCAAGAAAGATAGCATACTTAATCCATGTTATGGGCTTGAGCCGAGAAGTTGCAAAAGCATTATTGATAGATTCAGCAGCTGCTTGGGACAGAAAAGACTATAACAATTTTAAGGTAGGTTACGGGATTGTTCCAATTAGAATAGAAGAGATAATTCATTCTAAAGATGATGAAATAAGATTTGTTATGACAGGTGCAATTGAGGAGTATGAAACATATACATATAAGTTGCCTGTACCAATTTCTGAAAAAGGATATCCATACTTTGCAAAAGCTACTTTAGCTTACTTCCCAAAAAGCGATAGAAATCAAGGTGTTGATTACACTAGCACGGAAATGGATATACATTTTGGTCGTTTAAAAGAGGAAAAGGGAAGAGCAGTTATTAAATCTATTGATTGCAACAATCAATCGGATCCAGGGACGATTTCTTTATATGAACAAGAAGCTAGAAAACTATTCCGAAAATGGGACAATGTTAAACATATTAGCGAAACAATTAATTCCAAATCACGACCACGGACAGTTTATCCAGCTAAGACTTGGGGGCTTAGTATAAAAACAAAAGAAAGACTAGATTCCAAAGCGGGAAAAGGATTACGATTTGGAGTTGTTGTGACTCTAAAAGAAATGAATGGGGTCAATAGAATAGACGAATTTATTAAATTGGCTCAAATAAGAGGTTGGATAGTTAATACAATTGATGTTGAAAATCGAATTGATGTTTATGCAAGAGGAGAAGAAGTTGTAAAGTTTGAATAAAGAACACAACAAAAATGGCGGCTCCGACAAGCCGCCATTTGGTAAGGGAATACGATGGTTGAACCCGTAATGTACTCTCTACACATAGAGTATGTTAACACACTAATTGATTGATGTCAAGTTTTCCATAAGTGTGCTCCATCAGAATAGGAAATCAAAGAGATGGCTAAAACGAAAAGTAGTAAATCCGGAAAACAACAGAAAAAAATAGTCCCTGTTAAGCCTTACAAAAAAAGTGATGGTACTAAAGTAAGAGGACATAGGCGTTCCACACCAAATTGATTATTCGTTTACGAATAAGAGTTCTCTGCAGATAAGTAACATACACCATTATTGTTTAATAATGAATTAGCAAAGAGCATAAAATGCAGTATACTTAATTACAAAATGTTTCGGCTGACAACAACCGAAACATTTTGTATTATTTCCATCATAATCTTCAAAGCCAGAGAAAAGGCAGATTTGAAAACTTCCTCATCAATTACAATTGATAACTCATCGGCGTTGATAATATAGTTTTCAAACAATATCATTTGCTCATCGGTCATAGTATCGATGAGCTTTACTTTTGCTTTATTGACGAGGTTGAGAATCTTTTTGTATTTGGTATTATTTTTTAGCCCTTCAATATCACTCGGATTTATATTCCCATTATAGAGGTTTTCAAGTATTGACATTTGTATCACCCCTTTGCAACACAAACAAATACCACACCGTTCGGCAAAAGTCCAGAAGAATTTTTGAAGACCTTTTAAGATTGTTTGTGAAAAGATTTTTTGCGGCGGGTGGTAAAGATTTTTTAGTCTTTATCACTCGTTATTTTTGCCTATTTCTGCCGTCAATTTTTACGAAAATGAAACAAATGTTCGTTTTCTATCCCAATAATTGGACTTTGGTTGTTTTACCCCGTTGACAACAGTTGTTAATAGAGTTAATATGGCGACACGGAGGTGAAACCCATAATATGAAAGGTGTAATTTATGCAAGATTTTCCTGCGATAATCAGCGTGAAGAAAGCATTGAAGGACAGATCCGTGAGTGCAAGATTTTTGCTGAACGAAACGGCATTGACATAGTCGGTCAGTATATCGACAGAGCGAAGTCGGCAACGACAGACAAGCGCCCTGACTTTCAGCGGATGATAGCCGACAGCTCAAAGCACGACTTCGAAGTAATAATAGTATGGAAGCTTGACCGCTTTGCACGTAACAGATATGACTCGGCTCACTATAAAGCACAGCTTCGCAAGAACGGCGTCAAGGTTATCTCGGCAACCGAAGCGATAAGCGAAGGAGCGGAAGGCGTTCTGCTTGAATCGGTTCTTGAAGGTATGGCTGAGTATTATTCAAAGGAACTCAGCGAGAAGACCTTGCGAGGTATGACGGAGAATGCGCTCAAGTGCAAAAGCAACGGCGGGCGGATGCCGATCGGATTGAAGCCGAACGAGAACGGTGATATCGTGATTGACGAAGAGTACGCTCCGATAGTCCGTGAAGCATTCAATCTGTATGCGGACGGAATGAATATCAAGGAAGTCGCAACGGCAATGAGTGCGAGAGGCGCAAGGACGCCGGGCGGCAAACCCGTTTCGCTTGCAATGGTAAAGAATATGTTGCGCAACCGAAAGTATATCGGCGAGTACCGTTTCAAGGAAGTAGTCGTTCCCGGAGGCATACCGGCAATCATACCTTTGGACCTTTTCGAGAGAGTTCAGGCAAGACTCAAGCTCGGCAGGAGTTTAAGCGGAAGGTCGAATGCGGAAGAGGCATACCTGCTGACAACGAAACTGTTTTGCGGAAACTGTAACCGAATGATGGCAGGGGAGAGCTGCCACAACCGAACGAGCATCAAGTACCGTTATTACAAATGTCCCGGTTTCAAATATCATCTCGGCTGTACCCGAAGAGGCATTCGCAAGGAACCTCTTGAAGATGCCGTTGTGAGAATTGCAAGAGACATTCTGTTTGACGGAACCTCAATAGACGAATTGATCAAAGCAGTTCTCAAAGCAAACGGTCAGTCGAGTTCGCTACTGCCGAGTCTTGAAGCTCGGCTGAAGGAAACAGAGAACGGTATCAACAATATTGTCAATGCACTTCAGCAGGGAGCGGTCAGTACGGCAGTATCTCAGCGGCTTATCGATCTTGAAAATGAAAAGCGGGATATCGAACTTGCAATCAAAAAAGAAGAAGGCTTGCAAAGTACATTGACAGAAGACAAACTGCGAATGTGGTTTGAGAAGCTCAGGGAGATGGACATATCAACCGTTGAGAATAAGCAGAAGCTGATTGACACATTTATCAATGCGGTTTATGTGTATGATGACAAAATAATAATCTCCTTCAATGTGCAAAAGAATTCGGAGACGCTGACGCTTGAAGAAATCAAAAATTCGGGTGTCCAGAGTCAACGAGGATGCAAGGGGAGCCAAAGAAAAAGGAATGTCTTCGGACATTCCTTTTTCTTTTGTTTTCTGCTTGAATCTGACCGACGTCCTTGTGTTTTTCGCAGACGCATTGCGGCTGTTACGGGCTCACGCCCTCCTGCTGCCTGCGGCGGATGAAGCGAAAGCGGTGTTGGCTCAGCTGTCAAAATTTGCCGCCGTTCCGAGACGGAACAAATTTTGTGAACCGCAAGTCGATAGCGCCGTTAGCTTTTACCGCTCAGATGCGGAAAACGTAAAACGGCAGGGCGTTTTTGCCGTATAAGCGCCGAAAAATGCAAGTTCTCTTTTTAAGAGATTATTTTTTTGCCTAAACGCTTGATTTTTTTGACGGCTTTGGTATGCTTTAAGTGAGGTGAGGTTATGGATAAGTATGCATTCGGAAATCGGCTTTGCACTCTGCGTACCGAAAAGGGCTATACTCAGGAAAAGCTCGGACGGATGCTCGGCGTCAGCAACAAGGCGATTTCAAAATGGGAAAACGGAACAACACAGCCGCGCCTTCAGATGCTCGACCGAATTGCGGCTTGCTTTGATATGAGCGTCGAGGAGCTGCTCGAATATGACGAAAAGTCAGGTGAGAGCGAATCCGTTGCCGTCGGTAAGCAGGTTTCGGGCATACCCGATGCCATAATGCATTCGCCGAGGTTTTCGGCGAGTATTCTGATGGGAATCGGCTGGCTGAAGGTTGACGCTCCGAAGTTTCTCAGTGAGATAAAGGGAAAGTACGGACTGACGAACAGGGAAATTGCAAATATATTTGAAACAAGCGAAAAGACAATCGGACTGTGGGAGAACGGACTCAAGCAGCCGAACGCAGTTCAGCGATTCAGAATCGCCGCTTTCTATTACGGAAACGGCGGTGAAAAGGATCTTGTCACAGAGCTTACGGATTCGAACGGCTTATACAAGGCTACGAGAATCGCCATGATAGTCGGCGGAGTATTCCTCGCTCTGATGTTTTATCTTGTATATTATCCTCTCTATGTGATAGGGGACAGGGTTTACTATTTTGAGCATGCGGGAGTTGCCGCACCGTTCAGTCTGAAAGGTATTCTTATCTTTGTTATTCCGAACGCAGTGATGTTATGCGCATATTTTTTGTATATAAAATATATACGTCTGCACCGTCCGGAGCTTGAAAGAGCCAACACAGCCTGCCAAACCGTGCTTATCGGAGTGTTTATATATCTTATAGCCGACTGGTTGATTTTTTTAACTCCGAGTTATATGCTCGGTGCATTTGCCGTCTTTGCCGTCCTTGCGGCAGGTCTGCACTTTCTGAAAAACAGCAAGCTGTCGGAGGCTTTGTCGGTCATTCTTCTGCTTGCCTTGACGGCGCCGATTGTAATACGCGGCAGTGAGCTTGCCGACGAAGAAATTATGATGGTTAATCCCGGTGATGAGCTGATTCTCGGCTCGCTGATGATGTTCAGCCTTCTGCTGCTGATGGAGGTTATGTTCTTTCAGATTAACCGGCATTATAACAGTATCAAGGGGTACTTTCCGCCGACAAAGAAAGAAAATCAAAAGTTTAATAAACGTGATTATCTGTGGTATGCGGTTGCGGTTATAATAAGCTCGGTATATTATCTGTTGCTTGAATTGTTCAGAAGGGAACTGTACCTTCTGTTTTCGGAATTGCCCGAATTGCCTTAATTTCTTGCATTTCTGCACGTCTTTTCTGCGTTTCTGCATTTTTATTGAAAAAGGCTTTACAGAAAGCTTATTATATGTATGAGCAAAAGGATTGACAGAAGGAATGCCTTGTGTTACAATGTATATACATTGAATTACTATGTATTGTTTCGGCAATAATCCTGCAGAGCAATAAAGTCTTGCGTGACAGCGGCAGGGCAATATGTCAGAATAAAGTTGAAAATTTTCAGAAAAATTTCGAAAAATACTTGACTTTACAGTAGGTGGAGAAAGTAAAATCAGGCTGAAAATAAAAAACATCCGAAGAATGCGTCAACCTTTTCACCTTAAAAGGTACTAATATATGGGAAGAAATAATAAAAGAAGATAATCGACATTTTGTCAAAAAACGCTTGACTATATATATTTGGGAAAATCTCAGCTCTTGTTTATATAAGGGAGGTATTACTATGAAAAAGAAAATACTTGCATTAATTATGTGCGCAGTTATGGTGATTGCCGCCTTGCCTGTATATGCTTTTGCAGAGGCTGACCCTGCGCAGGAAATAACCAACTATACCACTTACGCAAATCTGTTTACGCCTTATCAGCAGTTCACGGGCGGCACGGAGAATAGTTATAATGATTTTTTAAAGTGGAATGAGCTTGTTGATTTCAACTCAGTCGATAAGGATGAAATGCTCAACAGAATTCTCACGGTTCACGAGGTTGCGGTTTTTATTTACCGTCTTAACAGCAGTTTTTCGCTTATGAGAAGCGACGTCCCTGCGTTTATAGATTTCCTTTGCCGAAACAACTATATCACCTGGTCGCAGGCGGAAATGCTGACAGCCGAATATGACAGAGTTAAAACTCCCGATTATGTCTGGAGCTATAACGTAATCAGCGAAGAGGATAAAACCGCAGAGCTTACAGGCGTTTCGGGCGGAAGCGAATATTTTATGGACGTTACGCTGCCCGAAGAAATCGATGGATATACGATTATCGGCACTTCGTATAAGCGCTTTGATACAAGCGGTAAATGGGAGCCGAAAAGCATTTATGTTCCCGACACATACAAGAGAATCGGTCAGGGCTTTTGCTTTGGTGAACATTTCCTTTTTTCCGTAAGATTACCCGAAAATCTTGAGTATATAGGTTTCGGTTCGTTTGTCAGTTGTCCTAATCTTTGCGGGTATTATGCCGAAAAGTACGGCTATGAAAAGTGTATGGAATTTGACGACCACGGCGTCAGATATATCGGTACATACTGCTTTGGCGGCGGCGGATATAATATGCAAACCGCTCACCCCGACACAATTTCCGTACGCCCGGGAACAACGATAATTACGGGCGAAGCGTTCAATAATATGGATGACATCAGAAAGATTATCATCCCCGAAGGAGTTCACACGATTTGTCAGGGTGCGTTTTTCCTTTGTGACGATATTAAGTCCATCGTTTTGCCGACTACGGTAACGGAGCTTGAGGAAATAACGTTTTATGATACGTATCTGCAGGCAATTTACATTCCGCCCACGGTTACAAAAATCGACCCGTTATTTATTGCAGATTATACAGGCGGTTCAAGACAGCATCTTAACGGTGTAACGGTTTACGGAGTCAGCGGCTCAGCTGCGGAGGAATATGCAAATCTGTATGACGATGTATATTTTGTTGACATTAATGATATAGTTTACGGTGATATTGACTCAGACGGAATTGTTACTCTTAACGACTATGCAACAGCGAAAACCGTTATTGTCGATGATACTGTCAGATTGGACGGCAACGCAGAAATCGTCGGCGATATGAACGCTGATCAGGTTATCGACGCTTTCGACCTGTTCCGTATCGACAGAACAATAAATGCTTAACAGTTATGCTCTTTCGTAAGGAGGCGATTATATGAAAAAGAAAATACTTGCATTGATTATGTGCGCAGTTATGGTGATTGCCGCCTTGCCTGTCTATGCCTTTGCGGCTGAAAGCGGTGACTGGCGTTACAACGTATTGAGCGAAACCGACAAAACCGCAGAAATTACGGGTTACACGGGAAGCGACATAAAGATAACAATTCCCAGAGAAATTAACGGTTATACGATTACAAGAATCGGCAACAGCGCTTTTGCGGGTAACGAAACGCTGTTTCAGGTCAGATTCTACGATAATATTAAGGAAATCGGAAGCTACGCTTTCTACAGATGTACGAAGCTTGACGATTTCGGAAATCATTACGGCACTCTTCCCGAGAGCGTTACAGATATAGGCGACTATGCCTTTGCATACGCAAAGGCAAGTAACATCCATTTCGGTAATCATGTAACACATGTCGGTTTTAATGCCATTGAGGGAACGGGTTACTATAATTATAATTCCAATTGGTATAAAGGCGTTCTCTATGTTTATGACGGACTCGGCGGCAATGTAATAATGGCTGTCAGGGAAAGCGAATATGAAGAGGAAGCAATAACAAACAGGAATTTCGTGGGTACTGTTGCGGACGGTGCTTTTCCCGAGGGCAGCGTTGCCACCTTTAATAAAGCTATGCGCCATATCGGCGTAGGAAATCAGTTTGCCACTATTAAGGGTTATGCAAATACCGAAGCTCAGAGATATGCTAATAGTATCGGCTGTAATTTCGTACAGCTTGAGGAGTACCCTGACTGGACTTACAACGTACTCAGTGAGGACGATAAGACGGCTGAGCTTACCGGATATCTCGGCGAGGAAAAGGAAATAACTCTTCCGACCGAGGTTGACGGTTATACTATGGTTGCAGTTGCAGACTATGCATTTAATCGCAGACAAATACACAGAGCACCGTTTAAGGGATATCTTGATATAGAGAGTATAACCATACCGGAAACGTATAAGAAAATAGGCGAATATGCGATTTACGAAATGTACGACCTTCTCTACCTTGATTTGCCCGATTCGCTTGAATACGTCGGCTGGTATGCTCTTCAGAAGTGCGGTTATGTGGACAGAATCTTCTGGGATGAAATAAGAGCCAACAACGAGCCTGAAATCTACTACATTGACGGCTGCTGCTTCTTTGCTCCGCAAAATGAGGAGATGCCGAAGGTGTATATGGTGAAACCGGGAACTAAGATAATATCCTCTGCAGCCTTTATGTACACAAGCGATATTCAGCAGGTGATTTTCCCCGAGGGCGTTGAGCATATTACCGAGGGTGCGTTCTGCGGCTGCAAAGCACTTCGCTCGGCTGTTATTCCCAACAGCGTTAAGGAGCTTCAGAAATGGACGTTCTGCGCAAGCGACAACCGTTTTGATGCAATTTATATTTCTCCCGGAGTTACAAAAATTGATGAAAACTTCGTAATGAGAGATATGGATATCAATATGAACTATACGAATGAGCTTTCCGACTTCCTTACGATTTACGGCGAAGAGGGCTCGTATGCAGAACAGTTTGCCAATGAACACGGCATTACATTTATCGCTTCAAAGGATATTATCAGAGGCGATATGGACGGCGACGGCACGGTTTCGCTCGTCGATTACTCAACTGCCAAAACGGCTGTGGCTAACGAAGATTTCCGCCTCGACGGCAACGCAGAAATCGTCGGCGATATGAACGCTGATCAGGTTATCGACGCTTTCGATATGTTCGAGATTGACAGAACCGTTAACGCATAATTTACACAGGGCTTTTGCCCGAATAAAAGACTCCCGGCGGCATACCCCTCGCCGCAGGGAGCCTTTTTATATATTTGAGTTTGTAGGGGTAACCAAATCGTAGGGGCGACCATAGGTCGCCCGTAGTTTACATATCATTTGACGGGCGGGCAATGCCCGCCCCTACGGATTACGCCCCGATAAACTCCGATTTGGCGGGCAGATAATAAACGGGCGATTCGTGAATCGCCCCTACATTTAGTGGGATATACGCCGAAAGCAATATTAGTATTATTATAAAATATTCGGAAGCGAAGCTTCCCCTCACTTATTCACTATTACTTCTTCACTGCGAGGTCGCAGACCTCGGCAAACTCCGCTTTGGGTTTACAAGCCATCTGAATTATTATATAATCTGCTTATGACAATCCGAAAGAGGTGAGAGTATGTCAGACGGAAAGAATACAATTCAATACACAATCCGCCCTGCGAATGTGGACGACCTTGAGGCGATGAGGGAGATATGCGTTGAAACCTCGTCGCTGCCGATGCGAGATGAAAAGGACAGACAGTTTTTGCTGCTTTCATATTGCGACCCGTACTTAAGCTACGGCGACTGCTTTGTTGCCCTTAACGAAAACGGTCGGGTTATAGGTTACATACTCTGCGCCGCGAACACACGCGAGTTTCTGAAACTGTTCAGTAAGAACATTCAGCCGCAGATATCAAAGCTCGGCATAAGGTACGCGCTTACGACGCACGGCTCGCTGGCGGCGCAAAAGCTTTTGCTGCCTTTGGCGCCGGCACATCTGCATATTGACTTGACAGAGTCGGCGAGGAGAAAGGGCATAGGCACGGCGCTCATAAACACACTTAAGGAGCATTTGTCGGCTCGGGGAATTGACCGTGTTCAACTGACCTGCGGCAGTAAAAACAAGGCGGCTATCGCATTTTATAAGCGCAACGGGTTTAAGACGGTCGTCAGGTGCTTCGGCGTCTGCGTAATGAGGAGAAGTACGGATTAGAATAACATTTTGAACTGCGGAGTAAATACTTAGACATCTTTGTGTTTTCGGTGAGTTGATTACTGTTGAATTATGACGAGCGGTTTGATATAATACTATTAAAATAAGACGCAGCTTTATGCGGCGTTACCCCGAAAGGAAGGATTAATATGAGCAGAATTGATGAACTTACAAAGGAATTTATATTCAAATGGGAAAGATTTATGACCGGCTGCGATTCCACTGAGGAAATCGGTGAATGGAATAAGGAGCAGTACGGTGAGATGGAGGCGTTTTACGAGAACGATATGCTCAGTCTCATCTTTAAGCTCATAGCCTCTGACGGAAAAATCAGCGAGGAGGAGGCTGAATATATAAACCGTTGCTTCGGTTTTGAGTACACCGCAGGGGAACTTGCCGAGGTCTATGAGAACTGCAAGGAGGATATCCTTACGCTCAGTAACGAGTATTTCAAAAACGGAGTTGACTTGCTCAAGGCGCTTAACCCGAAGCTTGCGGACGCATACAAGGAGCTTGTTATTCTCGCATGCGAAATAGTTGCGCAGAGCGACAACGATGTCAGCGCTGAGGAAGCTGAAGTGCTCAAGCGTGTTGCGGAGAATTTCTGAGCTATGACATATATTGAGTTTTACGACCCTTCTCAGCCTGAAAATATCTGCTCAAGTCTGGTTGAAACACCGGACAGAATAGTCTTTTTTTGCAACAGCTATAAGCAGTTTGAAAGAATCTGCAAAAGACTGGACGAGGTTTTTGAGAAAAGGGGAATGAAGGTAGAACTTGTCAACAAGAACGTAAAGCAGAATGATCTGCAGAATATAATAGACTGTCTTGTTGAAGTGATTGAAGAGTATGGGGACTGCATCATTGATCTGACGGGCGGTTCGGATCTTCTTTTGTGCGCAGCAGGCGCTGTATATGAAAAGTACAAGGGTTCAGGTTTGCAGATGCACAGAATCAATCTTAACAACGGCGAGATTATCGACTGTGACGGCGACGGCAAGGTTATAAGCGGCAATAAAATGAACCTGAGTGTTGAGGAAAACATCATTCTTTACGGCGGCAAGCTTGAATCCGTTTCCGCTTCGATGAACAGGGCTCAGCGCGAGCATTCGCTCAGCAGCGAATACAGAGAGCAGATAGAAGCGGCGTGGAGCGTCTGCAGGCGTAATGCAAGGCGCTGGAACAAAACTGCTGCGGCACTTGGATTTATAACGGCCAACGGTATTGCTTCCGAGGACGGACTGGAATTCAGCCTGCCGAAGGGCAGACTTCGCGAGATGCAAACAAATCAAATTAGCGATGGCGAGCTTTGTAAAATGATTGATTTGCTGTACGAAGGCGGTCTTATAGACAGTTACAGCTTTGAGGGAAGCATGATATCCGTTGGGTATCACGATGCGAACGCGTGTAAGCTGCTGACCGCTCAGGGCAAGGTTCTTGAAATGAAGGTCTTTTTAGAGGCCTTGAGCGCTCACGATGACAACGGCAAATACGTGTTTAACGACGTTTGTACGGGAGTTGTAATTGATTGGGGCAATAATATCGGTATCAATGAGGTTGACGTAATTCTGATGCACGGAATAACTCCCGTATTTGTTTCCTGCAAAAACGGTCAGTTCAATGTCAACGAGCTGTATAAGCTTGATACTGTTGCCGCTCATTTCGGCTTCAGCCATTCGAAAAAAGCTGTTGTAGCGACCGAACCCGCCTATGACGGTGCGTACCGTATGCTCAAGCAACGGGCTATTGAAATGAACACCCGCCTCGTTGACGGTTTCGGCGAAATAAGTGAAAAGGAAATCAACCGTATTATACGTTCTTTATGCTTTTAACCGAAAAACGCACAAAACGGCTTGTGGTGTCTCTTATTGTGTTGACGGGTTATAAGGCGGTGTGGTATAATTAAACGGTAATGGCGGACAGTCTTTATTGTGTTTTTGGCGATTTATCGCAATTGCGATTAAAATAGTATTAATTAGGAGAAAAACGTTCTGGCAGATGAAAAAATGGAACGTGCTCAAAAGGTATATGAAGCCCTTTGCACCGCTCTGTAAACAAACGGTTGGCGTTACAGCAAGAAGGAAGGTAGTACAAAGATTTTTTCGGTGTGAACGGCGACGGTCTTCCTATGGATTTTCTCGTTGACGTTAATGCTGAAAGACAGGTAGTTTTACTGATTTCGAAGCATCCTTTTGATATTGCAGAGGGCAAGGTTGGTTTTCGCCTTACGGCTTCTTTCATGGAAAGCACTATAGGCGATGCATTGTTTGATTGCATTAATGACTGCTCAAGTTATACCATCGATAAGTATAACGACAAACTTCTTGCACTTTCGACGGGGACTATCAATCTCAAGAAGTTTATTGATATGTTTAATTAATACGGTTCTTAAAACGCATGCTTTATTAGAGCGCCTGGCATTCTTCAATGAAAAGGCGCTCGTTTTATTAAGTTATGAAAAAACAAGTTGTTTTATAGGAGACAATTATGATTTGGATTGTATGCTTTATCGCTGCGGTTTGCTGCCTGGCTTTTTCGCTTTTTGTTGCTGTTATGAAGGGCATGGGCAGATACAGGAGAGGCAGACTGCTGACGCCGTTTAACACGGTGTTCATGGGCGTTTTTATTTTCGTTTTACTGTGTATGTTTCCGATTTATTACTGTAAGCTTTCGGGAACAGCGTATTGTATTTCAAAGGCTGTTGCGTTTGCAATTCACAACACCCTGCAGGTTTTCACCATAGATGTTGACCGGGCGGAAGTAATAGCGGATATAGTTTGCCCTTATGAGAATTTTGCAACGGTATATTCGGTTTTCGTTTCGGTAGCACTTGTTATCGCACCGATAATGACTTTCGGATTTTTGATTTCCGTGTTCAGAAATGCGTCGGCTAATTTCAGATATACACTCTGCTTTTTCAGAGATGCTTACGTTTTTTCGGAACTTAACGAGAAATCGCTTGCACTTGGACGTGATTTAAGAAAGAACCACAAACGTGCGGCAATCGTTTATACCAACGTATCGGATAAAAACGATGAGTCGACCGACGACCTGATAGAAAGCGCACGTGAGCTGAAGGCGATTTGCTTCAAAAAGGATATACTTGCGGTAAACTTTGCCCGTCACAGTAAGAACGCCGAGATTGTATTCTTTACGATTAACATTGACGAAACAGATACCGTTGACAGTTCACTCAAGCTGATTGAAAGGTACTCGGACAGAGAAAACACAAAGCTGCTTTTGTTCTCAACGGGAATTATAAGTCAACTTGTGTTGCCTAAAGCGACTAAGAAAACCGAAAACGGCAAAGACGTTAAAATCAAGGTACGTAGGGTAGATGAGGTAAGATCCCTGATATGCCGCCTGCTTTACGATAACGGATATGAGCTGTTTGAAAGTGCAAAGCCTGCGGAAGATGCAGCTAAGAAAATATCCGCAGTTATTGTCGGACTCGGCCGTCACGGAACCCAGATGCTGAAAGCTCTTTCGTGGTACTGTCAGATGGACGGATACAGTCTGGAAATAAATGCCTTCGATCTTGACGAAAAGGCCAAAGAGCGTTTTTGTTCCCTCGCTCCCGAGCTTATGGATGAAAAACACAACGGAGTGTATGTCGAAGGAGATGCGCAATATAAGATAAACATTCATTCGGGCGTAGATGTCACGACAAAGCACTTTGACGATGAGATAAGCAAAATCAGGGATGCGACGTATGTGTTTGTTTCTCTCGGAAACGATGCGACGAATATCAACGCTGCCGTCAAACTGCGTATGCTTTTCGAAAGAATGAATACTAAGCCGATTATCAAATCGGTAGTGTACAGCACCGATGAGAAAAAAGCACTTGAAGGCGCCGAGCTTTTTAACGGTAAACAGACGTATGATATAGATTTTATCGGAGACATCGCGTCCTCATATTCGGAGGATGTCGTACTCAATTCGGAGCTGGAGGCTGATGCTCTGAACCGTCACTTGAAATGGGGCGACGAGGACAGCTTCTGGAGATATGAATACAATTACAACTCCTCGGTAGCTTCTGCAATTCATATGAAGGCGAGAATAGCCTGTAAAATTGCCGGAGCGGATAAGAAAACACAGGAGCTTACCGAAAAAGAACGCGACTGCATTGAAGTACTTGAGCACCGCAGATGGAACGCTTATATTAGATCCGAAGGCTATGTTTTCAGCGGCTCAACGGATAAAAACAGCAGAAACGATCTGGGGAAAATGCATCACGATTTAATTCCGTTCAAGCTTCTTTCGAAAGAGGAAAAGAGAAAAGACAGTAATGTCGGCACGCAGTAAGCTGTGACGGTTTTCGGAATATAAAAATGAGAGGATATTACGGGAAACATGAGTTTTGACAAACTGCTGTGCGATTTGATGGAATACGCCAAAGCACTCGGTGCAGAAAATCCCGAGGGCTTTGTAATTGCAGTTATTGAGGGTAAGGAGTGATTGGGTGTTGAACGGTGATATACTTTCTCGGGAAAATGACGGTAAATCGATCGAACAGCTTTGCGATGAATGGCGCGAAACCGCATTGCAGTGTTTGAAAAGCGACAACGCCGATGAACGTAATACCGGAATCCGTCTGCTGTTAAAGGCGTGCTACGATCACAACGATTTTAAGTCGGGTTTTATTCTTTATGAGCTTATACTTGAAGGTAAGCTGTGCGTTTCAAACGATAAGGGTGTGCTGCCTGCGCAGGAAGCGGCTTTTGACGTACTTCGCAACATGGCGGGCAGGGGCTCCGTTCGCGCAAGCAAAATGCTCAGCTCATTATGCTTCGAAAGATACTATCACGACGTGCAGAGAAAAATATTACCGTCACCCAACGGTCCGCTTACCGATTTTGAAGGTAAACAGATTAGGATTAACCGCAAGGGAATACGCACGCCGGTTGATGCTGTGCTTGAATACGTTGACGGCGTGAACCGTCTTACGCTGAGTGCAAATCTGTACTTCGCATTTTGTGATGAACTCCCGAACGTAGAGGATTTCATACGGGCGATTTACGACGGAATATTGCTTTGGGAAGGCGATTACAGGGTCTTCGGTAATCAGAAGTTGGAGGTAAGGATTAAGCTGACGGAAGAAGCGCGTCTCACGGACAGCATAAAAATTATTCCCGTGACCGAATCCGTTGCCGCCGTATCGACCGGTTTTGCCGATTTGATAGGCAGTAAAAAGGTAAGGGAAAGAACATACAGCTTAATTAATGATAAACGTTCTTTCGCAACCTACTGCATCAGACGGTGGAGAGTTACCGCTCCGAGATTTATTTACATCATGAGCGAGGACGGTAAATTTGACGATTACGAAGAGATAAAACACGTGGTTAAGCATGAGTTCGGGCATGTTCTCGGTCTCGGCGACCTTTACCGATCCGTTTCGGATAAGCTGCCCGGAGTCAAAAAGGGCAGCTTTGCGGAACTTGACAGCTTCCACATAAAAGATAATGACTTTTATCTCGTCATGTGCGACCATCACGGAACGGTAAGCAACAACGATATTGAAATGGTCGTTCTCGCCTTTTGGAAAAACCGTATGCAGTTTTATCAGCGACGAGGCAATAAGGACGAAATATCCGAAGCGCTCGGAAACGGAAACTAATAAAGAATTATCAGGCGTGTTGAAAAATCAGTCAACACGCTTGAAATCTTTTTGCATATGTGAGATAATGAAGCATATTAGACTAAAGGAGATTTGCTATGTTTGATGCAGAAAAAGTCAAAGACGGCTGTGTGCAGTGGATACGCGATTTCTTTGAGGAAAACGGAAAGGGCTGCAACGCCGTTGTCGGTATTTCGGGCGGCAAGGACAGCTCGATAGTCGCCGCGCTTTGTGTTGAGGCGCTCGGCAAAGACAGAGTTATAGGCGTGCTGATGCCCAACGGCGAGCAACATGATATAGACATGGCGAAGCTTCTCGTTGAGCATCTCGGAATCAAACATTATGTTGTCAATATCAAGGACGCTGTTGACGGTGTAAAAAACGCGATACCGTTTGAACTGTCAACTCAGAGCGTGACAAATCTTCCTCCGAGAATCAGAATGGCGACGCTCTATGCAGTTTCGCAGAGCCATAACGGCAGGGTTGCAAACACCTGTAATCTGTCCGAGGACTGGGTAGGTTATGCTACCCGTTACGGCGACGCGGCGGGGGATTTCAGCCCGTGCTCGCATATTACGGTTCAGGAAATGAAGGAGATAGGCAGGCTTCTCGGCCTGCCCGACGTGCTTGTAGATAAGGTGCCGATTGACGGCCTTTGCGGAAAGACTGACGAGGACAATCTCGGCTTTACCTATGCCGTGCTCGACAGATATATACGCACGGGAGAGATTGACGACCCCGAAACAAAGGAAAAAATCGACCGTATGCACCGCAACAATCTGTTCAAGCTTAAGATGATGCCGTCATACGAGCCGGAGGTATAACAATGAAAAAGATAATTGCGATAATACTCTGCATAGTTTTGCTTGCACTGTCACTGAGCGCGTGCTCGTTTGATATCGGCAAGATACTGCCGGGAAAGAACAATAGCAACAACAGTAACAACAGCAATGGCGGCAACAACGCATCAAATAACAGCTCATCTGACAATTCGGGCAATAACGACAGCGGCAATTCGTTGTTCGGCGGTGAAGATACAACCGAGATACCCACGAATCCCGACGGCTTCGTTGACAGCTCGTATGCGGTCCAGGTCTTCGAAACTCCCGCAAATCCCGAGAATACACTGAATTCCGTTGCCGATCCGTCAGGCGACAACCTTCGGTTCATCTATGACGAATCGGGCAGAATTGCAAAATGCTATTATACCGAGAACGGCGTTGAGGTTTATCTTAACTACAAGTACGGTGATGCCTGGGTTGAGATTTTCGGCTTTATCGGTGAAACTCTCGTGTGCGACGAGGTAATTCAGCTTCCCGGTGAGTTCAATCCCGACGTAGGTATTTCTGCCGTCAGAGGATATTATATAAAGGGATACACATTTTGATTTAGTACGATAAAAATGAAGTAAAATCAGGACACGAAAACCGTGTCCTGATTTTTTGTTGATTAACCCTTGACAAACCTGATTTTTCGTGTTACAATTAGTAACAATGTTACAAAACAACACTTTGTTTTGAGGTAAGAGTATGGGGAAATACGGGTTGCTTGAGGAAACTATAAAGGCCGGTAACGGAGTTGCTGCGGCCTACGGCGTTGTTTTGCCTGACGGGGAAAGGGTAGGCGATATTACCTTCTCTAAGCAGTCTGCCGAAAGACTGGTCGGACTGCTGAATGAAAATGAGGTCGAACTTTGTCACGCGAGAGATGTGATTGAGGATTATATATTTAATGAAACAACGCTTGAGATAAAATATTACGGAGAATGAACAATCATTCTCCGTATCTTTTTTATTTGTGGTATAAAGCTTTTCTCTGCCTTACGGGCTCGCAGGTGACGTTTACGCCGAGCTTTGCAAAGGTGTGCATATCAACGTCGGAAAGTATAACGCTTGAATGCACCTCGCAGCCCTTTAAGGACTGAAGCGCCTGCATTGCCTTTTCGGCAGTCGGGTTGGTCGCCGCCGAAATCGAGAGAGCGAGCAGAACCTCGTCGGTGTGAAGTCTCGGGTTGTGGTTGCCGAGGTGATTGACCTTAAGGTCCTGAATGGGCTCGATAACTATCGGTGAAACGAGATCGATATCGTCGTTTATGTTTGCAATTTTCTTAAGCGAGTTAAGA
>JAEEUJ010000171.1 GCA_016290515.1 Clostridiaceae bacterium | reverse complement strand
ACAGTAAAGCAACTGTCTGACAGTAACCTCTTCGCCTGCCTTTAAGCCTGCCATTGACGAGCCCGTGCCGTTGAGCAGCGTTATGCAGTAAGAGGGAACGGTGATAACAGTGTCCAGATTCTCACAGTTTTCGATAGTGAGTATCGCCGTTGTGATTTTCGTCAGCGAAGCGGGAGCAGCGGTTTTGTCGGCATTCTTTGAGAATATAACCGTACCGTCGTCAAGGCTGAACAGCAGAACAATGTCCGCCTTCGTTTCAAGCTCGGCGTTGTAATCGGCATAGCTGTTTATTATTGTAAAAGGAGAAAATACTAATACGAGACATATCAAAAAAGAAATAATTCTTTTCAAACAATCTCCCCCTTGAAAACAGAATAAAATAAGTATATAATATATTAGCCAAATTATTATAACAGATAATTCGGAAAAATCAATTCTTTTTTGAGGATGTGAAAAAATTGATTTATATCACCGGCGACACCCATGCCGAATTCGACAGACTATCGCCTTCAAAGCTCCGCTTTATGAAGGAGGGCGATACTCTTATAGTCTGCGGTGACTTCGGCTTTATATGGGACGATTCCAAGCGTGAGCAGAAGATTATACGTCAGCTCGGCAAGAGAAAATATAATATCTGCTTTATCGACGGCACTCATGAGAATTTTTCACTTCTCAACAATTACGAGGTAAGCGAGTGGAACGGCGGCAAGGTGCATAAGATTTACGACAATCTTTATCACCTTATGCGCGGTCAGGTCTTTTCGATTGACGGCAAGACCGTGTTCACGATGGGCGGCGGCGAGAGCCCCGACATCGACATCCGCACCGAGGAAAACGGCTGGTCAAAGGATGAGATTCCCACGCAGGACGAACTTGCCGAGGGAGTTAAGAACCTTGAGAAATACGGTTATAAGGTTGACTACGTCGTTACTCATGAGCCTCCGACGCGTATCAAGGGCTTCTTACAGCTCAAGGATTACGACAACCTCCGTGTAACCGCGCTCAACGCCTATTTCGGCGAGCTTTCGAACAACTGTAAGTTCCAGCGCTGGTTCTTCGGAAGTATGCATATAGACAAGTACATTTCGGGCACTCATATAGCGGTGTTCAAGAATATAATCAATGCCCAGACGGGAGAAAAGGTCTGAAAATGAAAATTACGGCTTCAAAAAAAATAATCGGCACTATCGAAATGATTGCCGCCGCGATTGTAATAATCGCCGCGGTGTTCCTCGCCGGCGGAAAGTTTAAGGAATGGCGCAACAAGCCTACCGTTCCCGAGCAGACCGTCAGCGAAACTCAGCCTGTTGAAACAACCGAGGCGACCACAGCAGAGCCGACAACGGTCGAGCAGACTACAGAGCTGCCGACGATAGGTGAGTGGACTGTTAACAAGTCAATAGTCGTCACCTCAAATTCGGCTATGGAAATGTATTCGATAGCCAAGGAAAGACTGACGAACTACGCAAACGTTATCAATACCTTTGCGGCGAAGGTTCCCGACAAGAAGGTGTATTGTCTTCTGGCTCCCATACAGATAGCCTTCTACGGTCCCGACGAATACAGAACGGGCAGCCATTCGCAGCCCGACGGCATCAATATAGCCTATTCTGCGCTTTCACCGAACGTAACTTCGATTGACGCTTACACGGAGCTTTCAAAGCACACGAACGAGTATATCTATTTCCGCACCGACCATCACTGGACGGCGAGGGGAGCGTACTACGCATACAAGGCATTCTGCAATAAAAACGGTTTCAACTGCACTCCGCTTGAAAACTATCAGACCGGCAGGCTCGATAACTTCGTCGGCACTATGTATAACTACACTCAGGCGCAGGTGCTCGTTGACAATCCCGATTACGTCGAGTACTTTATGCCGATTGTCTCTGCTGAAGGTCAGTATTTCTCGAACGCCGCAATGAACGACGGCAGAGCATTGAGAATTATCTCGACCGACATCACCGCGCGCGGCTCCAAGTATATGTGCTTTATACAGGGTGACAAGGCACTCGAAAGAATTGTTACAAGCAACCAGAACGGCAAAAAAATTCTTGTTATAAAGGAATCTTACGGCAACGCTATGGTTCCGTTCCTGCTTGAGAATTATAACGAGGTATTTGTACTTGATCCCCGTCAGGACGGCGTCAAGGATATGAACCTTCCGCAGTTTGTAATTGACAACGGTATAAACGAGGTGCTCTTTATTAACTACGTTTTTGCCCCGTCGAACAAAACTTATATGAACGCGCTGACGAATATCGTCAACAAGCCCACTGCCGCAGAGGAACAGGCGGCAGCCGCAGCAGCGGCGGCAGAAGCAGCGGCAGCAGCCGCAGCACCTGCCGAAACCCCGCAGGGATAAATCGGATTAAGACGAAAAGCAGACCTTTATGGTCTGCTTTTTTATCAGGTGAAATTAAATAGTATTACCGACTGAATGAAAAAAGCACCCTACAGGGTGCTTTTTCTGGAGCTGCTAACCAGATTTGAACTGGTGACCTCATCCTTACCAAGGATGCGCTCTACCGCCTGAGCCATAGCAGCATATTCTGTTTTACGCCCGAAGCGCAAATGTTATTATACAAATTTCTGTCTCGCTTGTCAACAATTAATTTGTCTTTAGTTAAAAAAATACTTGACATTGTCCCGATTATTTTAGTATAATAACAATATGCTATTATTGCGGGATTTTACGCTCGTTTTCAGCGATTTTTGAGTTTTTCGTATAATCGGCATGAAATAGTTCAGAGGAGGACACATGCAGTGAACGCAGATTTACATTGTCACACAAAGCTTTCCGACGGTTCGCTTGGACTTGAGGATTTGATTTTGTTGGCTAAAAAGAGGGGAGTCGACACGATCGCCATTACCGATATTGACTGTTTGGCGGGAACAGTACGCGGTAAGATAATGGGTGAGCGCTACGGCGTAAATGTAATACCCGGCGTCGAGATATCTGCTATGGATACCAAGACGGGTAAGCGTACGCCTTTGCTTTGCTACTTAAGCGATATGCCCGACCGACTTGAGGGACTTTGCCACCGTAATGCGCTCGCACGCAAGAAGGCGGCTCATATCATGATGCTCAAGGCTGCCAAGCGTTTCCCGATTTCAACCGAGTTTATCGTCAAATGCGCGACGGGCTCAACCAATATTTATAAGCAGCATATTATGCAGGCACTTATGGAGTGCGGCTTTACAACTGAGATAAACGGCGAGCTTTATCACGAGCTTTTCGATAAGGAGTCGCCCGTCAATATTATTTCCGAGCCTAAGTATGAGGACTTTGAAACCGTTATCGCGGCTATTCATGACGCGGGCGGCGTTGCCGTTCTTTCGTCACCTTGCCGCTTTGACAATCTTGATTCGCTCGACCGTCTTATTGAGTGCGGTCTTGACGGTATCGAGGTATGGCATCCCTCGGCAGACGAGGAGCAGCAGGCTATGCTCAAGAAGCTTGCGACAAAAAATAAGCTCGTTATGACCGGCGGAACTGATTTCCGCGGCCGCTACAATACCGAGCCCATCAGCATCGGCGACATCGGCACGCCCGATGACGCGCTTGCCAAGCTTATCAGCTATAAGGCCAAGATGAAGCGTCAGCAGAAGAAGGCGGCAAAGGCCGCCGCCGAAAGCGCCGAATAAAAACGGAGAGTAATTATGGAAGATAACGATATTAAAATCTTTGTCAGCAAGTCTAAACGTGAAAACGACGACAGCTTTGCGCTTATTGACGAGATGAATGAGCAGCGCGCCAACGGCAATCTGCAGAAGGCGAAGGATATGGGAACATATCTTGCCGAGCGTTTCCTGAACACCGATGAAATGAAGGCGGCGCTCGAGGGCGCGGTAGGCTCGCTCGACTATCCCGAAAAGATAATATTCCAGATTAAGATACTCGTTTTCTTTACGGCTGAGGTTTGCATCAACCGCCTTCTGCCTAACGCGCTTATCAAGAGCACGGCAACGAACGCGAT
>JAEEUJ010000170.1 GCA_016290515.1 Clostridiaceae bacterium | reverse complement strand
GGTTGACCTCAGCCGTGACGGGTTCCTTCCAGAGTCCCTCGGTAATGTCCGATATAAACTCTGAGGGAATTTCGCCCAGCTTCACAACGTCGGTGCGCCAGTTGTGGACTGTCATCCTGTCAAACGGAACATCGCCGAACATAGCCTTCCACTGAGTCTCGGTCATGGCAACGTGAGTTCCGAGGGCGGGCATAATATCAACCTGAACGCCCATACCGGTCAGCGCGTGATAATAAACATTTGTTATAAATCCCGCTTTTGAATGAAAACGGGTGAAATCGGGCGGAAGAATAAGAACCTTTTTAAGCGAACGTCCCTCAAGAGATAAAAGAAGTGCTTCTCTTATTTCCTCTTCGGAAAGTCCGTTTTCACTTCCGGCAATTCTGTAAATGTCGTTCATGGTTATTTCTCCCACAGAAAATGATTGATTGCATACGCCACGCCGTTTTCGTCGCAGTCTCTTGTAACGAAGTCGGCGGACTGCTTCACCGTATCGTAAGCGTTGCCCATCGCAACGCCGATTCCCGCCGCTTCAAGCATTGTTGTATCGTTTGTATCGTCGCCGAAAGCCATAGTGCTTTCAAGCGGTATTCCAAGAAAGCCCGATAACTTTTCAAGCGCAACGCCCTTAGTCGCTTCACGGCTGTTTATCTCGATATTATTTACTATCGAGGTTGTAATAACAAGGTCGGGGAATTCGTCGGGAAGCGTCTTAAGCACCTCTTCGCGAAGCTCCATATCTCTGAAAAACGCCTGAACCTTCTGCACGCCTTGAGCTTTTTCTTTAAGGTAAGCCTTCAGCTCGGGCACGGGAGTACGAAGCTTTTTTATCATTTCAAGAGAGTGAATATGGGCGGCGTATCTGTCCGCCTTGTTGTAAAACTCCCCGGTCATCCAGCCCCAGCCGTCCTGATAGCAGTCATAAATCGTGTCGAGCGCGTCAAGGTGTTCCATAACCGAAACTGCGCGCTCCCACGGTATTTCGGAGGAGCAGACGGTCTTACCGTTTACTGCGTCGTAGACCTGAGCGCCGTTTATCGAAATGACGTAGCGGACAAATGGAAGCTCTCTGATTATTTCGGGCATGCCCTTATAAAAGCGCCCCGTAGCGGGAACGATTTCAATTCCCTCGCCCGCAGCCTTTTCAAGTACAGCTCTGTTTTCGGGTGTAAGCTGCTTGTCTGAATTGAGCAGCGTGCCGTCAAGGTCGAGAGCTATAAGCTTAATGTTATGCATTGTACTGTGTTGCCGCCGTGTCGCCGCCGTGGCCCGTCCAGTTAGTGTGGAAGAACTCACCTCTCGGTGCGTCAATTCTCTCGTAGGTGTGAGCGCCGAAATAGTCGCGCTGAGCCTGAAGCAGATTTGCGGGCAGACGCTCGGTGGTGTAGCCGTCAAAATAGCTGAGCGCCGAGGTCATGGCAGGTGCGGGCACACCGTACTCAACTGCAGCCGCCGCAACCTTACGCCATGCGGGAACAAGTTTTTCAATCGTATCCTTGAAATAAGGATCGAGAATAAGATTGGTAAGCTCGGGATTATTATCGAAGGCTTCCTTGATTTTACCGAGGAATACCGAGCGGATAATACAGCCGCCGCGCCACATAAGCGCGATGCCGCCGTAGTTGAGATTCCAGCCGTAATGAGCCGCAGCCGTACGCATAAGCGTATAGCCCTGAGCGTATGAAAGAATCTTCGAAGCAAACAGAGCCTGTCTTATAGCCTCGACCATCTCGGCTTTATTGCCCGTAAATTCGGGAATCTTTCTGTCAAAGACCTTTGCCGCGTGAACACGCTCGTCCTTCATGGCGGAAAGACATCTTGCAAATACCGCTTCGCCGATAAGAGTCAGCGGTACGCCCTCGTCAAGTGCGGCGATACCCGTCCATTTGCCCGTACCCTTCTGGCCTGCAGTGTCGAGGATTTTCTCAACAATCGGTGAACCGTCGGTGTCCTTATAGGCAAGTATATCGCGTGAAATCTCGATAAGATAGCTGTCAAGCTCGGTTTCGTTCCATTTCTTGAATGTTTCATGCATCTCGTCATAGCTCATACCGAGAAGGTCGCGCATAAGCTGATATGCCTCGCAGATAAGCTGCATATCGCCGTACTCGATGCCGTTGTGAACCATCTTTACAAAGTGACCTGCGCCGTTTTCGCCTACCCAGTCGCAGCAGGGCTCGCCGTTTTCAACCTTGGCGCAGATACCTTGAAGTATGGGCTTTACATAAGGCCATGCCGCAGGAGAACCGCCGGGCATCATGCTCGGGCCGTTGAGTGCGCCCTCTTCGCCGCCGGAAACGCCGGTGCCGATATAGAGCTTACCCTTTGACTCAACGTATTCGGTTCTGCGTATGGTGTCGGGAAAATGCGAGTTGCCGCCGTCGATGATAATGTCGCCGTCCTCCATAAGAGGAAGCAACTGATCAATCATAGCGTCAACCGAGGAACCTGCCTTTATCATCATAAAGACCTTACGGGGCTTTTCCAGACTGTCAACAAGCTCTTCAAGGCTGTGGCAGCCGATTATGTTTTTGCCGCTTGCACGGCCGTTTACAAAATTGTCAACCTTTGAGGTTGTACGGTTATAAACCGCAACGGTGAAGCCCTTGGACTCCATATTCATTACAAGGTTTTCGCCCATTACGGCGAGACCGATCAAACCGATATCAGCTTTTTTCATTTTTGTTTCTCCTTTATCTCTGTACACGGGCGTTGCCCTTGTAAATATCCCATACCTGTTTTTCGTCGGCAGGCTCGGCGTAGTCGTTCAGACTGCTCGCCGCAAGCACGCCGCTCGCCCAGCCGAACTCAAGCCACTTGTCGGGCGTCCAGTCATTGAGCACGCCGTAGAGAAGACCGCCCGAAAAACCGTCTCCGCCGCCTATGCGGTCCATAACCTGAATAGGTCTGGGTTCCTCAACGTACCACTCGCCGTCAGCCCAGAGTATTGCGCCCCAGAGGTGCTCGTTGGCTGAAACGACCTGACGAAGCGTCGTGGCGTAGGCTCTCGCCTGCGGGTATTTCTCTCTTACCTGATCTATCATAGCCTTGAAGCGGTCAATCTTTGACGAAAGCTCCGTTCCGCCCGCTTCGGGGCCCTTGAAGCCTAAGCAAAGCTGGAAGTCCTCCTCATTGCCTACGAGAATGTCCGCAACGGATGCGATTTCACCGAAGGCCTTTGAAAGCTCTTCCTCTCTGCCCTTCCAGAAGGTTGCTCTGTAATTCAAGTCAAAGCTGACAAGCGTGCCGTATTTCTTGGCGGTCTTTGCAACCTCAAGACAGCACTTTGTCGTTTCCTCGCTCATAGCGGCGATAAGTCCCGAGAGATGCAGTATGCCGACACCCTCTTCGCCGAAAATACGCTCAAGGTCAAAATCGTCAGCCGAAAGCGTTCTGCCGACCTCGCCCGCACGGTCATTCCAGACTCTCGGCGCACGAAGTCCGAAGCCGGAATCGGCAATATTGAACTGATGTCTGTAACCCCAGGGGCCGCCCTGCGGAACATCCTTTCCCTCAAAGTGCATATTTCGCGCACGAAGCTGACGCTTTATAAAATCAGCCATCGGCGAGCCATCGACGAATTTAGTCATAACAAGGCATTCCCTGCCGAGACTTGAAGCGACGTTGAGCACGTTGGTCTCAGCCGAAGTCGCCTGAAGATAAAACAGATTGCTGTTCTGTACCGCCATACGGTCCTGCGGCGTAATGCGAAGGCCCATACTCGTAACGGTGGCAATTGCGTATTTTTTCATAACTTTTTCTCCTTACTTACTGATATATGCGATAAGTCGTTACGACAAAATCTCCTATTAATCCAATATAATGGTATTGTATCACTAATAGCAAGTTATGGCAATAAGCACGGCGAAATTTGTTTTAGAAATTTGAGTTTGTAGGGATGATGTCGGTGAACACCCAATCCCAACCTCCCCTTGTCAGGGGAGGTGTCATTTTGCCTTTGCAAAATGACGGAGGGGTAGTCAATTTGCAGTATTATCAACCTTTACTACCCCTCAG
>JAEEUJ010000020.1 GCA_016290515.1 Clostridiaceae bacterium | reverse complement strand
TACTGCGATAATAAGGAACATAAGAAGAATTACGCCGTACGGTGAAATTCCCTCAAGCATACCGCCCAGAGCGTTGAGAACCGTATGCATAATCATACCCTCGTTAAGAACGTAGGTTATTGCGAGTATGAAAACAATAAGCGGAAGAACGGGAAGGATAGTCTTGATGCCTTCGCCGAAGGCCTTGAAAAGATTCTTTCCGCGAAGTCCCGCAACGCGTCCCGCGAGAAGTCCGCCTACGGGGAAGAATATCGCCATACAGCCCATTGAAGCGTAGCTTCCGATTGTCATTAATGTCTCGTTGTCGGTCTTGGTGCCGAGCATGCTCATCACGAACGAGGCGACCGTACCGCCGAGAACGCAGATAAGCGCGATTACGAAAACCTTTGTTGCCTTGCCTATCTTTTCGTCGCCGAGAGCTTCGCGGCACACTTCAATAGGATAGCGGTCTCTTATCTTCTTATCGGTTTCGTATGACGGGGATTTCGTCGGGTCCTTCTCGATTTTCTTTGCGTGAAGAATTAAGAATCCGCTCAGCGTTATATAAACGAAAACGAATATGATAATTCTCAGCCACAGTCCCGAATAAACGGGCAGCTCGGCAAGCTTCTGGGAAGTAACGACAGTGAAGGGATTAAACGTCGCGGCGGTAAAACCGAATGCAACCGCTACGAAGCTCATACCTATTCCCGTAAGCGAGTCCCAGCCCAGCGCGAGCGAAATGGCGACGGCTATGGGCACAAGCGTTAAGCTTTCCTCAAGCACGCCTGCCGTCGAGCTTAAAAGCATACCGAACAAAACCATTACGGCTATAAGCATAAACCGTTTGCTTTCAAAGCGGTTGACTATTGACGCCATCATATATTTGAGTACGCCTATACGGTCAAGTATTAAGAACGTACCGCCGACGAGTACGATAATTGCGATAATCGCAAGACCGACGCTCGCGTTACTGCTCGTAAATGCGAGTACGGGCGACGCGGCAACCTTCCACAACGGAAGCTTGTAGTCCTCGTTTAACTCATAAGTTCCCGCTATAACGGAGCCGTTTTCGTCAACCTGAAATTCGCCTCGGGGCAGAAACTGCGTCAAAGCGCCGACAAATACGAGTATTATGCAGAGCAGCACCGCTATGCCTAAGAGCGTCTTTTTATCAATGTTAAGGCCTTCGGAAGGGTTCTTTTCCTCTGCTAATTCCATACGTCCTTCGACGTTGGGATATATTTCATTGAGGTTTTCGTGTTTTTTCTGATTATCACTCATACTTATTCTCCCGCCATCATTCTGATATATCTCTTAAAGAATAATATACCGTTTTCAAGACAGTCGACGGAAATTCTCTCGTCGGTACCGTGCGCCAGCATAAGGATTTCCGGCGGCATAACGAAGGGTGAAAAACGGTAAATCTGATCCGTCAGGTTCTGATAGTGTCGCGCGTCCGTCGCACCCATTACAACGAACGGAGCAGGTGCGCTCATATCGTAAAGTCCGCTGCAAATCTTTGAAATCGCGTCCATTGTAGGCGTGTCAATCGGTGAAACAACCGACGGGTCGTTACCGCCTAAAAGCTTGATATTGACTTTCTTGTTGCGGATCACACGGCGAATGTGCTTTTCAACGTCCTCTATCGTATTGCCCGGCAGAATACGGAAATTAACCGTTGCCGTTGCCTTCTGCGGCATAACGTTCGCCTGAGGACTGCCGTGAGTCATCGTTACGGCGGTCGTCGTGCGCATTACCGAAGCGACGGGCGGAATCTTGGCAAGCGCGGGCGTGAACGCCGGCAGCACCGTTGCCAAATTACAGCCTATCAGCTTAACGGGGTATGTCGTATTTCTCGCGATGGTATCGATTATCATTTTCATCTCTTTTGTAACCTTCGCGCGGAACTGATGGTTTTCAAGGTCGAGTATCGCCTTCGAAAGCTCGCCGACTGCGGAGTGCTTGGGCGGAGTTGAGGAATGGCCGCCGACCGCGTCAACGCTTATTTCGAAATCGCAGTAGCCTTTTTCGGCAATGCCGACGCCCGCAACCTTGTTTTTAATAACGTGAGGTACGTCCAACTCGAGTATTGCGCCGCCCTCGTCGAGCACGCTTTCGAGCTTAATTCCGTCGTCCTCAAGCGCCTTCGAGAGCATAGGCGCGCTCGCTAATTCGGTATCGACAAGCTCCTCGTTATAGCCGAGGCAGACAATTACCGTTCTCTTGGGCACAAAGCCTTCCTCAAGCAGAGTTTCGATACTTTCGAGAACTCCGACAAGGTGATTTTTCATATCGATTGCGCCGCGTCCCCAGATATAGCCGTCGGCAATCTCGCCCTCAAACGGGGGATGCGTCCAGTCACCGAGCATTTCCTCGGGTACGGGAACGACGTCCTGATGTCCGATAAGCGCTATCGGCTTAAGCGAGGGGTCTGTGCCCTGCCAAACGTATATAAGACCCGCCTTGCCGACCTTGCGCATTTTAAGCGTTTTGTGAAGCAGGGGGTATTTCTTCTTAAATAACTTGTGAAGCTTTTCGAACTCGTCCCACTCGACGAGCGACTCGTCGGTGTTGGAAACGGTCTTGCAGCGAATAGCCTCGCAGATTGTAACAACGTATCTGTCAAGGTTTACGTTCTCGTCGGGCAGAGCGGGACACTCCGCCTTCTTAGGCTTATACATCGCAGCCTTTACTGCATTTCCCGCAGCGAGCAGACCCGCGGCGGACAGCGCGGCAATTTTAGCTTTCTTCTTCATTTCCCATTCCTCGCATAATTATACAGAATAATGCAGTAATAATACCATAATAGTAAAATAAAATCAATATAAATGCAGTTGAATATACTGATTTTTGTTGAATAGAAGCCGAATATGTGTTATATTGTAATCAATTCACAGTTGCAAAAAAGAAAAGCGTTTCAGAATACGGAGGACGTATGAGAACACTGTTTATTGACTGCAGTATGGGCGCAGCCGGCGATATGCTTTCGGCAGCGCTGCTCGAACTCTGCGATGACAGGGAAGCCGCGCTCAGCGAGCTTAACGGCTTCGGCATACCCGATACACGTTACGTTGCCGAACCGACAACAAAAAGCGGTATCCTCGGAACAAAAATCCGCGTGCTCGTCAAAGGACACGAGGAGGGCGAAGAACACACCCATACTCACCATAACCACCATACGCACAGTAATCTTCAGAGCATTGAAAACATAATCAATTCCACCTCAGCTCCCGATAACGTCAAGGCAAAGGCCTCGGCCGTTTACCGTCTGCTTGCCGAGGCGGAAAGCAAGGTTCACGGAACTACTGTCAGCGAAATTCATTTCCACGAGGTCGGCACACTTGACGCGATTGCGGATATACTGGCGTTCTGCTATCTGATTGATAAGCTCAACGTTGAGCATATTATTGCAAGTCCCGTCAACGTCGGCAAAGGAAGCGTAAGATGCGCACACGGTATTCTGCCCGTTCCTGCGCCTGCTACGGCAAAGCTGCTCGAAGGCATTCCCGTTTACAGCAACAACGTTGAGGGCGAGCTATGCACCCCGACGGGCGCGGCGCTCTTAAAGACCTTCGTTGACAGCTTTTGCGAAATGCCCGAGATGTCTGTTCTGAAAATCGGCTACGGTATGGGAACCAAGGACTTCGAAACCGCAAACTGTGTTCGCGCTTTTCTCGCAGACGTTGAGGAGCACGTTACCGAAATCAGCTTCAACGTTGACGATATGACCGCTGAGGAAATCGCATTCGGTATCGAAGAACTGAGAAACGCAGGGGCAAAGGACGTTTTCGCCGTCCCCGCGGATATGAAGAAAAACCGACTCGGAACGCTCGTTACCCTGCTCTGCGAGCCCGACGATAAGAAAAAAATGATTGACCTTGTTTTCAGGCATTTTTCCACTATCGGCATAAGGGAAACCCTGTCGAGACGATACACCATGAAGCGAAGCGTTTCTGAGGTTCAGACAAAATTCGGGGTTATGAGAATCAAGAACTCCGAGGGCTACGGCTATAAAAAGAGCAAATACGAATACGACGACCTTGCAAAGGCGGCAAGGGAAAACAACTGTACAATACGCGATATTATAAAAGAACTGGAAAACGGTGAATGATATGAAAGCATCAACAAGAAATCTGACTTTTTCGGCAATGTTTCTGGCTATCGGTCTTGTGCTTCCGTTTATTACGGGACAGATTCCGCAGATCGGCAAAATGCTTTGCCCGATGCACATCCCGATTTTGCTCTGCGGATTTTTCTGCGGCTGGAAATATGCCGTCCCCGTAGGACTGGTGTGTCCGCTTCTGAGGTCTGTGCTTTTCGGAATGCCCGTGCTTTATCCGTCGGCTGTCGGAATGGCATTTGAGCTTATGGCATACGGCCTTATTTCGGGCATCCTTTCCGAAAAAATCGGAAAAGATAAAATCTGGAAAATATATGTCACTCTCATTACGGCAATGCTTGGCGGCAGAATCGTCTGGGGCCTTGCACAGATTGTTCTGCTCGGCTTAAAGGGCGACAGTTTCACCGTTTCGGCATTCCTTGCGGGCGGTTTTATCAACGCCTTCCCCGGAATAATACTGCAGCTTGTTCTTATCCCCGTGCTTGTCCGCGTCTTTGACAAAAGAATCCGCAAAGCCGGAGATTAAACGAATAACAATCAAATCGCACCGCACAACCTTTACGGAGTGCGGTGCGATTTTTGCGTTATCTGCACGGTATAATATTAAGATCGGTTTCCCCTTGAACTTCAAATTCCGTTATTTTTCCGTCCTTCCACTCTATATCGACAGTAACGCCTCCGCGCGCAGCAAGACCTTTCACGCTGCCGTTTTTCCACTTGTCGGGAAGAGCAGGCAGAAGGTATATATTCCCGCCGTCAGACTGAAGCAGCATCTCACAGATACCGCTGACAAGTCCGAAATTGCCGTCAATCTGAAACGGCGGATGTGCGTCAAACAGGTTCGGATATATTCCGCCTTTGCGGTAATTCATAGCTTTCGGGCTGACGGGTGACAGCAGCTTGTCCGCTATTTTCAGCGCGCGATTGCCGTCGCGAAGCCTTGCCCAAAGATTCACCTTCCACGCAAGGCTCCAACCCGTTCCGCCGTCGCCGCGCAATTCAAGCGTTTTTCTGCACGCGTCAAGAAGCTCTTTATCCCTGTGAGAAATCAGACCTGCGGGATAAAGCGCATAGAGATGTGAAACGTGACGGTGATGGATGTCCGTTTCCTCAAGGGGCTCGTTCCACTCAAGAAGCTCGCCCTTTTCCCCGATACACAGAGCTTTGATTCTGTTTGCCGCGCTGCATATTTCCGTATAAAAATCGTCCTTGATTTCAAGTGCTTCACAGACTTTTTTGCAGTTCGTGAAAAGGTCAAGCACTATACTGTTCATCATAGCCGTGCTTTTTGCAACTCCGATATCCCGTCCCGCAAATGAAAAGCTGTTTTCGGGCGAGGTTGCGGGGCAGATTATCAGCGTACCGTCGCTGTCCTCGGTAAGTATATCAAGATAAAACTCCGCCGCTTTTTTCATAAGGGGATAAGCCGTGTTTTCAAGATACTCACGGTCTTTGGTATATTCATAGTATTCATACAGACTTCTGCACAGCCAGCCTGAGGCTCCCTGCCAGAACGCCCATTTTGCGCTGCCGTGAGTCGGAGTTGAGAATCCCCATATATCCGAATTGTGATGAACGACAAAGCCCTTTGCTTTGTAGAAATCCTTTGCAGTCTGCTCTCCCGTAACCGATAAAGCTTTTATTAACTCAATCAGGGGCTGCATAAGCTCGGGAAGATTACAGGGAAGCGCGCACCAGTAATTCATCTGGGTATTGATGTTCACCGTGTAATTTGAGTTCCACGGCGGTTTTACGCTGTTATTCCATATCCCCTGCAAATTGGTTGCAAGACTGCCCTCTCTTGAGGACGCAATCAGCAGATAGCGCCCGTAATTGAACATCAGTTCATAAATCCCGTTATCTTCACGGTTTTTGAAACGCTTTATTCTTTCGTCGGTCGGAAGCCCGTTTGTGCCGTCATCAAGGCTGAGCGATACTCTGCCGTAAAGCGCAGAATAATTGTCAACGTGCCTTTTAAGCAGTTCGTCAAAGCCGTATTTTCCCGCTTTTTCCAGCGTGTCCAGACACGCATTTTCATACTCTTTTCCTTCCGTTGCCGGATTGTTATGCGGCCCGTTATAGCTTGTTTTTATACCGAGAAGCAAAACTGCGCTTTTTGCGTTTTCCACAGTCAGCGAATTGCCGTCTTCTATGAGCCGACCGTCCGTTACTATCTTCAGCGCTCCGCGGAAAAGCACGCCCTTTTCGTCTTCTTTATCGGAATAAATTATTTGATGGCAGGGATAAGAACCGCTGGCGGTATCGGCGTCGTAAGGACATTCACCGTCGAGAACCAGTACGCCGTTTTTGGTTGAGATTTGCGGTTTTAGAGGAGAACTGACCTCCGCTCTGAAGGTGAAGCTTCCGCCGTTTACGGCTTCAATTCTGTAAACGAGAACATCATCAGGGAAAGATACAAACGCAGTTTTTTTCAGCCCTCCCGAAAGACAATCGAATTCGCTTGTCAGAACGGCATTCTTAAAGTTAAGCTCTCTGCCGTATTTACCCGTTTTCCGTAAATCGAAATGCAAAACAAGATCGCCGAAAGGCATATAAGCCTGCGACCAGCAGCCGAGAAAATTCTTTTCCAATTCCTGCTGCGCCTCGTCATACCTGCCGTCAAGAGCAAGCTTTTGCGCTTTCTTGTATGACTCATACGCGCCCTCAACTCTGACTGTACGCGGGTGTCCCGTCCAGAGAGTATCGCGGTTGAGTGAAATCTTATCTTTCCTTGTTCCGCTGAAAAGCATGGCTCCGAGAGAGCCGTTGCCCAGCGGCAACGCCTCAAGCCAGTTTTTTGCGGGTGTTTTATAGTATAATCTGTCGTTATTCATATCTGTCTCCGAAACATTCCTGACTTTATGTTTAACCATATATCTATTTTACGCTTTCGGAAGATATATGCAAGTCTTTTTATTAATATATTCCAGACAGAAAGGATTTTTTCAGACAGCTGTTCCGGTAAGCTTTGCTCAGAACGGTAGCTGAAAAAAAGCAAACACGGGAGAGCTTTTCTCCCGTGTTTTTACATGCCTTAATATTACTCTTCTTCGTAATCATAAAAAAGCGACATTTACTATCGGGAAAAGCGTACCTGAAAATATTGAACCGTGACAGTGCTTCACTTGTTGTCATATTATTAACCGGCAGTTGTTTTATCTTCAGCTTTTTTCTTTGACAGTTGCTGCTCAAAGCGGTCCTTGCGCGTGTCGGTAGGAATTTCTGTCGGGTAGTTTCCGTCAAAGCACGCGCTGCAGAACTCATTACTGCCTGTCAGCTCGGGCAGACTTTCGAGGGGCAGATAACCGAGTGAATCTGCATTTATCAGCTGCGTAATTTCCGTGAAGCTGTACTTACAGGCAATCAGATTTTCCCTTGAATCTATATCCGTACCGTAGTAGCAGGGATTGAGAAACGGCGGAGCCGAAACACGCATATGCACCTCTTTGGCGCCTGCCTGACGCAGAAGATTCACTATCCTCGCGCAGGTCGTACCGCGCACTATTGAATCGTCGATAAGCACCACGCTTTTCCCCTTAACCTCGCTCTCGACCGCCGACAGCTTGATTTTAACCTTGTCAAGTCTTCCGTCGGGCGCGATAAAGGTTCTGCCGATATACTTGTTTTTAATCAATCCCATGCTGTACGGAATTCCCGACTCCATACTGTAGCCTATCGCAGCGTCGAGTCCCGAGTCCGGAACGCCGATTACTATATCAGCCTTAACGGGATGCGCCTTCGCCAGTATTCTGCCTGCCTTAACTCTCGAAGCGTGAACACCGATGCCGTCAACAACCGAGTCGGGACGTGCGAAATAGATATATTCAAAAATACAGGTTTTCTTTTCCGCTTTGTTACAGTGCTCTTTTCTCGACGTGACCGAACCCTTGGAGAATACGATAATCTCACCCGGCTCAACGTCTCTTATCAGCCTGCCGCCGACAGCCGTAATTGCGCAGCTCTCGGACGCGACGACGTAAGTACCGTCAGCCGTCTGTCCATAGCAAAGCGGGCGAAAGCCGTGAGGATCGCGCGCACAGATGAGCTTCTGTGCCGACATAACAACAAGCGAATACGCACCCTCAAGCGTAAACATAGCTTTGCTGACTGCATCCTCAATAGAAGGAGCACTCAGCCTTTCTTTTGTAATAATATATGCGATTGTTTCTGTGTCGCTTGTCGTGTGGAAAATCGCGCCGTTCATTTCAAGAGAGCTGCGAAGAAGCGCGGCATTGGAAAGATTACCGTTGTGGGCAAGAGCCATTCTGCCCTTCTGATGATTTACCTCGATGGGCTGACAGTTATTCCTGTCGGTTCTGCCCGTCGTACCGTAGCGCGTGTGTGCGACCGCTATGTTACCCTGCGGAAATTTCGCAAGTACGCTTGACGTAAATACGTCGTTGACAAGTCCCAGGTCCTTATATGAAACAAAAATTCCGTCGTCGTTGACAACTATGCCGCAGCTCTCCTGACCTCTGTGCTGTAAAGCATAAAGACCGTAGTAAGATAAGCCCGCAACATCGGTCGGCTTTTCGCTGAAAACACCGAAAACTCCGCATTCCTCGTGAATACCCGTATCAGCCATAATCATTCTTTCTCTTTCTTCATTTTCTCAAATGCAGCGCCGACAAAGCCCTTGAAAAGCGGATGCGGCTTGTTCGGCCTTGACTTGAATTCGGGGTGATACTGAACGCCTACGAAAAACGGCCTGTCGGAAAGCTCAACCGTTTCGATAAGACTGTCGTCGGGCGACTTGCCGCTTAAGGTAAGCCCCGCCTGAGCCATAGCCTCGCGGTAGTCGTTGTTGAACTCGTAGCGGTGGCGGTGGCGTTCGCTGATTTCACGCTTACCGTAGCAGCGTTCCATGGTCGTCCCCTCTTTTATAATGCAGGGATACGCGCCCAGACGAAGCGTGCCGCCCTTGTCGATTTCATCGCTCTGACCGGGCATAAAGTCAATAACCTTGTGTTCGCATTTTTCGTCAAACTCGCCGGAGTTCGCATCCTTTATACCGAGAACGTTTCTCGCGTATTCGATAACTGCTATCTGCATTCCCAGACAAATGCCGAAGTACGGAATGTCATTTTTCCTCGCATATCGCGCGGAAAGTATCATGCCCTCAATACCTCTGTTACCGAAGCCGCCGGGAACGATAATTCCGTCAAGCCCCGAAAGCGTTTCGTCAACGTTTTCTTCGGTGATATTCTCAGAGTCAATCCAATGTATTTTTATATGGGTGTTGTGATAATAGCCCGCGTGCCTGAGCGCCTCGGCAACGGACAGATAAGCGTCGTGAAGCTCGACGTATTTGCCGACAAGACCGATATCGACATAATTCGGGCGCGACTTGATTCTATCGACCATTTCCGTCCATTCCGTCAGGTCAGGCTCGGGTGCGTCAATGCCGAGCTCACGGCAGACAACCGACGAGAAGTTTGCCTTTTCAAGCATAAGCGGAGCTTCGTAAAGATTAGGCAGTGTGATATTCTCGATAACGCAGTCTTTCTTGACGTTGCAAAAAAGAGCAATTTTATTGAAAATCGACTCCTCGAGCGGCTCGTCGCAGCGAAGCACTATAATATTCGGGTTAACGCCCATGCCCTGAAGCTCCTTGACGGAGTGCTGAGTAGGTTTTGATTTATGCTCCTCGGAGCCGTGCAGATACGGAACAAGCGTGACGTGGATAAACAGGCTGTTCTCCCTGCCGACCTCCAGCGAAATCTGTCGGACCGCTTCGATAAACGGCTGTGATTCAATGTCACCTATCGTACCTCCGATTTCGGTGATAACGACGTCGGCGCCGGTTTTTCTGCCGACGGAATAAACGAATTCCTTAATTTCGTTTGTGATATGCGGAATGACCTGAACCGTCGAGCCGAGATATTCGCCGCGGCGCTCCTTGTTAAGCACGCGCCAGTAGACCTTACCGGTCGTAAGGTTGGAGTATTTATTCAGGTCCTCGTCGATAAACCTTTCATAGTGACCGAGGTCGAGGTCGGTCTCAGCGCCGTCCTCGGTAACGTAAACCTCGCCGTGCTGATACGGACTCATAGTGCCGGGATCGACGTTTATATACGGGTCGAGCTTCTGCGCTGCAACCTTCAGTCCTCTCGCCTTAAGCAGCCGTCCGAGCGACGCGGCGGTGATACCCTTGCCGAGTCCCGAAACAACGCCTCCCGTTACAAATACATATTTCGTCATTCTTATTCTCTCCTCTCTATTTTCCGCTGTCTCCGTAGTTTGAAAGCACCCTTGCGGACGGATCGTTGACGTCGCAGCCCTCCCATGTTTTGTTGGGCATCCAGAAGTCAACTATCATCTGTGACTGGCCGGGATAATACTTCTCAAAAATATCTCTGTAAAGCAGAGATTCCTTGGTAAACGGCTTTGCGTGTCCGTATTTTTCACAGCCCGCTTCGAACTGTTCATCCGTGTATTGAGTTTGGGCAAATTCCTTTAAGTAATCGACCATCGAGTGACCGACCGCGTCCGAAAACGCCGCTTTTTCGCGCCAAAGAATCTCGTCGGGCAGATAGTCAAGTCCTTCGAAGGCGTGTCTTAACAGATATTTGCCTTTTCCGTAAATATTCATTTTAATTTTCGGGTCAAGCGCCATAACGTATTTGACAAAATCAAGGTCGCCGAACGGAACTCTCGCTTCAAGCGAGTTTACCGAAATACAGCGGTCGGCGCGAAGCACGTCGTACATATGAAGCTCTCTGAGGCGTTTCTGCGCTTCCGCCTGAAACTCCTCGGCGGACGGTGCGAAATCGGTATATTTGTAACCGAAAAGCTCATCGGAAATCTCGCCCGTGAGAAGCACGCGTATATCGGTCGTCTCATGAATAGCCTTGCAGATAAGATACATACCCATGCTCGCGCGTATTGTCGTTATATCAAATGTTCCGAGCATCTTTATAACGTCCTCAAGCGAGGAAATGACCTCGTCGGGAGTCATAAAAATCTCGGTGTGGTCGCTGCCTATATAATCGGCAACCTGACGCGCATACTTTAGGTCAATTGCATCCTCGCTCATGCCTATAGCGAACGTCCTGATAGGCTCGGCTGACTTTTTGGCTGCGATAGCGCATACCAGCGAGGAATCCAGACCGCCCGAAAGCAGAAAGCCGACCTTCGCGTCGGAAACAAGCCGCTTTTCAACGCCCGCAACAAGCTTTTCGCGTATGTGCCTGCACGCAGTTTCAATCCCGTCATAGCAAACCCTGTCAACCTTTACAATATCGCTGTAGCAGACGAATTCGCCGTCCTTATAGTAATGACCGGGCGGGAACGGAAGCACCTTTCCGACAAGTCCGACAAGGTTTTTCGCTTCACTTGCGAACAGTATCGTGCCTTCGCTGTCGTAGCCGCAATACAGAGGCCTTATGCCGATGGGATCGCGCGCCGCTATGTATTTGCCCGTTTTGCCGTCGTAGATTATGAGGGCAAATTCCGCGTCCATCTTTTTGAACATATCAACGCCGTATTCGAAATACATCGGTAGGAGTATTTCGCAGTCGCTGTCGCTTTTGAATGTGTAGCCCTTTTTTATAAGCTCCGCCTTCTCTTTATGAAAGCCGTACAGCTCACCGTTGCAGACAACGTAGCTGCCGTCAAGCTCAAACGGCTGCATGCCCTCGTCCGTCAGTCCCATAATCGCAAGACGGTGAAAGCCTAAAAGTCCCCTGCCCGTGTCAATTATTCTCGAATCGTCAGGGCCTCTCGATTTGGTCTTTTCAAAGCCTTTCTTAAAAACATCAACAGAGGCACTGCTCCCACAGTAACCCATAATAGAACACATAATAAATACCTCCGAAAAAAGTATTCAGCCTATAACAGGGCGATGCTGCAGTCGCGGTGCCACCTGTAATTTTTTCTCTTTTAATTGCTGTTTGACGCACAGCCGCGGCTCGAAAAGTGTTATTCACACGGCTTCGTTATACGGCTCACACCTTGTCCGTACTCTCTGAAAACGTTTACCGCGCTACTCCTCTTTTCTCAAACGCAAAAATCGGTTATTAATCCCATGATGTTGTATTCAATGAATACTCACTGCAATTATCACTGCCCGAATCGTAAAACGCTTTTTTATAAAGCTCCTCGTAATTCTGCGAAGGATGATCGTGAGCAATGATGTCCTTAATCTCATCAGTCAGAAAAAAATCCGCAACCTGATTTGTCATTTTCAACAACCTTTCAATTCTTATTCAACGTCCTGCAAGGCGTCGTAGCCTTCCTCGCCCGTGCGCACCTTAACAACGTTTTCAACGTCATAGACAAATATCTTTCCGTCTCCTATGTTGCCGGTGTAAAGCACCTTCTTGGCGGTTTCAATTACGCTTCTGACGGGAACCTTGCTGACTACTATGTCAACCTGTATTTTGGGCAATAAACTCGCCTCAACCTGAACACCTCTGTAGTATTCGGGCGTTCCCTTCTGCCAGCCGCAACCGAGGACGTGGGAAACGGTCATACCCGCGATTCCTATATCTATCATAGCCGCCTTGAGCGCCTCGAAACGCGATTCCTTGCATATAATCTCAACCTTGGTGAACTTCGGCGTATTTTCGTCAAAGGACGGAACCTTCTTGACGGGGATTGCCTCTGCTACCGGCACGTCGCCCGCAACCGCAAGCGCGGGTTCGTCACCGTAATTAATGCTTTCAACTGCCGGTAAGAAGTCCGCATAAGCGCTCGGCAGTCCGTGCTCGGTCTTGTCAAGACCTTTTATTTCTTCTTCCTGCGAAACACGAAGTCCGACGGTCTTCTTTATAAGCGCAAAGGTAACCGTCATCATCAGCGCAGTCCACGCGAGTATGCAGAAAATGCCGAGCGTCTGAACACCCAGAAGCCTTAGCTTACCCGTATAGAACAGACCTTCAAGTCCTGCGGGAGCTTCGGGATTTGCAAGCAGTCCGACCGCTATTGTTCCCCACACGCCGTTTGCGAAGTGTACGCCGACCGCGCCGACGGGATCGTCAATATGGCATTTCAAGTCGAGCAGTTCAACCACAACTACCACCAACACACCCGAAACGATACCTACGATTGACGAACCGAGTGCATCAAGTGCGTCGCAGCCTGCCGTGATTCCTACAAGTCCCGCAAGCGAACCGTTGATACACATTGAAACGTCGGGCTTGCCGTTTTTAATCCACGTGAATATCATTGTGGTAACTGTCGCAACTGCGGGAGCAATAGTAGTTGTTACAAAAATTGATGCTAATGAATTACTGTCCCATGCAGCCGCGCCGTTAAAGCCGTACCAACCGAACCACAATATGAAGCAGCCGAGCGCGCCCAGCGTAATCGAGTGTCCGGGAATTGCGTTGACCTTTGAAACCTTGTTCTGTTTGTCTCTCTGATACTTGCCGAGTCTCGGACCTACCATTATTGCCCCGATAAGCGCCGTAATGCCGCCGACTGAATGTATGGCCGCCGAGCCTGCGAAATCGTGAAATCCGAGTTGGACGAGCCAGCCCTGCGAATTCCATACCCAGCCCGCTTCGACGGGATAGACAAAAAGCGAAATAACTGCAGAATAAATGCAGTATGAAGCAAACTTCGTTCTCTCGGCCATAGAACCGGAAACTATCGTCGCGGCAGTTGCACAGAACACGAGATTAAACACGAACGACGGTGCGTTGCCGTTTTCAAGAAATGAACCGAAATCGGTCAGAATTTTAAGATTAGGTATTCCTATTATTCCGAATGCATAGTCCTCAGCCATCATCAGACTGAAACCGAGGAGAACGAAAACAACCGTGCCGATGCAGAAATCCATAAGATTCTTCATTATGATATTTCCTGCATTCTTGGCTCTTGTGAAGCCCGTTTCAACCATCGCAAAGCCGGCCTGCATAAAGAATACAAGTGCTGCTCCGATTAAGAACCAGACACCGAAGACCTCAGTCGTTGCGGTTTCCTGTATGAGTCGTGTTATTTCTTCTATAGCCATATAAAATCAAATCCTTTACTGTTTATTTCACGCTGAAAAGAATATCGGCATAGGTCGGGAACGGCCAGTAATCCTTGGCAGTGAGTGTTTCCGCCTCGTCGCTCGCCGCACGCAGCTCGCCCATTTTAACGAGCACGCTGTCGCGTATGACGTTCGCCTGCTTGCTGATTTCGGCGTTGGAATCAATGCCCGTTACCGCGTCCTCAAGCTCGTCCGCTTTCTCGTAAACCGTATCCGTCAGAGCCGACAGCTTTCTGACAAGCGCCGATTCGTAAGCGCAGGCAAGGTCGCTGTCGAGCGCCTTCTTGGCCGCCGCGGATTTTGCGACCTCGGCACAGTATGCTTCAACCGCGGGGGCTATCTGCGTCTTAGCCATCGAAACCATGGTATTTGCCTCGATGATTACGGTCTTGACGTAGTTTTCAAGAGTAATCTCATATCTTGACTTGATTTCCGCCTTGGTAAACACTCCCTGAGAGGTAAGCATATCGACGTTCTTCTTGTCGAGCAGATGCGGAATTGCATCGGCCGTTGTACGGTAGTTGAGAAGTCCTCTCTTAGTTGCTTCTTTAATCCAGCTGTCGTCATAGCCGTTGCCGTTGAAAATAATGCGCTTATGATCCTTGATGGTCTTGACTATCATATCGTGAAGCGCTTTTTCAAAGTCCTTCGCGCCCTCAAGTCTGTCGGCGTAAATCCTGAGCGATTCTGCAACCGCGCTGTTAAGCATAATGTTCGCACAAGCTATACTGTTTGACGAACCGAGCATGCGGAATTCAAACTTGTTGCCCGTAAATGCAAAGGGTGAAGTTCTGTTTCTGTCGGTCGTGTCACGGTTGAATTTCGGAAGCACGTCAACACCGAGTCTCATCTGAGTTTTTTTGGCTGACTTGTACGGTGTTCCGCTTTCAATAGCATAAAGTACGGAGTTGAGCTCGTCGCCCAGGAAAATCGAAACAACTGCGGGCGGCGCTTCGTTTGCGCCCAGTCTGTGGTCGTTACCCGCCGTTGCAACTGAAATTCTGAGAAGGTCCTGATAATCGTCAACAGCCTTGATAACCGCGCACAGGAAAAGCAGGAACTGAGCGTTCTCATAAGGCGTTTCGCCTGGGGAAAGCAGATTCTGTCCCGCGTCGGTCGAAATCGACCAGTTGTTATGCTTACCGCTTCCGTTCACACCCGCAAACGGCTTTTCGTGCAAAAGGCATACAAGTCCGTGCTTGGCGGCAACCTTCTGCATAATCTCCATTGTAATCTGGTTGTGGTCCGTCGCTATATTTGTAGTAGTATAGATTGGCGCAAGCTCGTGCTGAGCGGGAGCAACCTCGTTGTGCTCCGTCTTTGCAAGGATGCCCAGCTTCCAGAGCTCGTCGTTAAGCTCCTCCATATAAGCGGCAACTCTCGGCTTGATAACGCCGAAGTAGTGGTCGTCCATCTCCTGCCCCTTGGGAGCCTTGGCTCCGAAAAGCGTTCTGCCCGTGAAGCGCAGGTCGGGACGTTCGTCGTAAACCTCCTTAGTGATAAGGAAGTATTCCTGCTCGGGACCGACGGAGCTTACAACTCTCTTGACCGACTTGTTGCCGAAGAGTCTGAGTATTCTAAGAGCCTGCTTGTTGAGAGCTTCCATCGAGCGAAGCAACGGAGTTTTCTTATCAAGCGCGTGACCGCTGTATGAACAGAACGCCGTCGGGATACAGAGCGTCTTTCCTTTTATAAATGCGTATGACGTCGGATCCCATGCGGTATAGCCTCTTGCCTCAAACGTTGCGCGAAGTCCGCCTGACGGGAATGACGAAGCATCGGGCTCGCCCTTTATAAGCTCCTTGCCGGAGAATTCCATTATTACTCCGCCGTCGGGTGACGGTGCGATAAAGCTGTCGTGCTTCTCAGCGGTAATGCCTGTAAGCGGCTGGAACCAGTGTGTGAAATGTGTTGCTCCGTTGGCAACCGCCCAGTCCTTCATGGCTATAGCAACGGCATTTGCAACGCCTATATCGAGTTCCGTGCCCTCGTCAATGGTCTTTTTCAGCGAATTATAAACATCCGCCGAAAGCATTGACTTCATGTTTCTGTCGTCAAAGACCTTGCTGCCGAAATAATCTGTTACCGTTTTCATAATGTATTCTCCTTTTCGTTTTGATTTCTTCGTTTTTGCCTTAAAAATGAGAAAAAGGCGCCTTCAATGCTTGAAAAAACATTAAAGACACCTTTGCCTTTTATATAAAATTGCTGCCAAAAGAGAAAGACGCCTTTGAGAAAAACTCAAAGACGCCATTGCCTTTATGCAGTGCATTATACACCCGCCAAAACCGTTTGTCAACCCCGATTTTTGAATTTTTCAAAATTAGTTCCTGCAAATATTGCGTTTTTCTTAACTTTTTCCTTGACATTTTGCAGGATTTAGTATAGAATACTTGCAAATGAGCAAAGGCGTTCATCCCGATACGTATATTCTGCGTATCGGGGTGGACCTTTTTTTATTGCCCAGATTACTGATTTATAAAGGGTGGCTTGAAATGATTAAAGAAGGTCAGATAAGAATTCCCTCGGGCTGCGCGATAGCAGCGGTTATCTCGAAGGAGGGTAAGCGCTTTTCGGGCGAAATGATAACCGAGGCAATGAAACCTATGCACGACCGTTCCAACGGCCTGGGCGGCGGCTTTGCGGCTTACGGCATCTATCCCGAATACAGGGATTATTATGCGCTTCACATCTTCTTTGACTGCCGCGATACACGTAAGGCGTGCGAAGCGTTTATCAAGGAACGCTTTGAAATAGTAAAGGGAGAAATCATACCGACCAGAAAGATACCGTCAATTACCGACGAGCCGTTAATCTGGCGTTATTTCGTGGCGCCGCTGAAATCCGAGCTTGCAAACCTTCAGCTTGACGAAAAGGAATTTGTCGCAAGGACGGTCGTGAAAATCAATTCCGATATGAAAGGCGCATACGTATTTTCAAGCGGTAAAAATATGGGCACGTTCAAGGCGGTCGGCTATCCCGAGGACGTCGGTGTTTTCTATAAGCTCGACGAGTACGAAGGCTATTCGTGGACGGCGCACGGCAGATACCCGACCAACACTCCCGGATGGTGGGGCGGCGCCCATCCGTTCACGCTGCTTGACTGGTCGATAGTTCATAACGGCGAGATTTCATCCTACGACGCGAACAGAAGATATATTGAAATGTTCGGTTACAAGTGCACGCTTCAGACCGATACCGAGGTTATAACATATATAATGGATTACCTTATCCGTGTTCAGGGTTTAACGCTTTGTGAAGCGGCGAGCGTAATTGCCGCGCCGTTCTGGGACACGATAGAGCGCAAAACAGACATAGCAGATAAGAACAAGCACATCTATCTGCGCGGTATGTTCCCGAGTCTGTTAATCACCGGCCCGTTTTCGATAGTGCTCGGCTTCAACGGAGGTCTTATGGCTCTCAATGACAGACTTAAGCTGCGTTCAATGGTTGTCGGCGAAAAGGATGACAGGGTGTTTATCGCGAGTGAGGAAGCGGCGATAAGAACTATGGAGCCCGACGCCGAGAATATCTGGATACCCGCAGGCGGCGAGCCCGTAATAGTTAAAGTAAAGGAGGGTGCGTATTAATGGGCGTTGAATTCATTTTCCCCGAGTTCGAGGTTGTAAGAAACGAAAACCGCTGTATTGCCTGCCGAGTATGTGAAAGGCAGTGCGCAAACGAAGTTCATACGTTCAGCGCCGAAAAAGGCATAATGCTTTCCGACGAAACAAAATGCGTCAACTGTCAGCGTTGTGTTTCGCTTTGCCCGACAAGAGCGCTCAAGATAGTTAAGAGCGACTGCACTCTTCGGGAAAACGCCAACTGGCAGAACGATACGATTAAAGAGATATACAAGCAGGCGAACAGCGGCGGCGTGCTGCTCTCGTCAATGGGCAATCCGAAGCCGTTTCCCGTCTACTGGGACAGGATACTCATAAACGCTTCTCAGGTTACGAATCCGCCTATCGATCCGCTTCGCGAGCCAATGGAAACAAGAGTATTCTTAGGCAAGAAACCTGCCGGAATCGAACGCGACGAAAACGGACAGCTCAAAAACAATCTTCCCGTTCACCTTGAGCTGTCAATGCCGATTATGTTCTCGGCTATGAGCTACGGCTCAATAAGCTACAACGCGCACGCCGCTCTCGCAAGGGCGGCGACCGAGCTCGGCATACTTTACAACACGGGCGAAGGCGGACTGCACGAGGATTTCTACTGCTACGGCGAAAACACGATAGTTCAGGTGGCAAGCGGCCGTTTCGGCGTGCATGAGGATTACCTCAAAGCGGGCGCGGCAATCGAAATCAAAATGGGACAGGGCGCAAAGCCCGGCATCGGCGGTCATCTTCCGGGTGAAAAAATCGTTGACGACGTTTCAAGAACACGTATGATACCCGAGGGCTCGGACGCTATCTCCCCTGCTCCCCACCACGATATCTACTCAATAGAGGACTTGCGTCAGCTTGTCTTTTCGCTTAAAGAGGCAACGCAATACAGTAAGCCCGTCATAGTAAAGGTTGCGGCGGTTCACAACATCGCCGCCATAGCAAGCGGAATTGCAAGAAGCGGTGCTGACATCATAGCCATTGACGGCTTCCGCGGCGGCACGGGCGCTGCGCCGACGAGAATACGCGACAACGTCGGAATTCCGATTGAACTCGCGCTTGCATCGGTTGACAGGAGGCTTCGCGACGAGGGCATACGCAACAACGTTTCGCTCGTGGTCGGCGGCTCTGTGCGAAGCGCGTCGGACGTTGTAAAGGCAATTGCGCTGGGTGCGGACGCCTGCTATATAGCTACTGCGGCCCTGCTTGCGCTGGGCTGTCATCTCTGCCGCACCTGTCAGAGCGGCAGATGCAACTGGGGTATAGCCACACAGAAGCCCGAGCTTGTCAAACGTCTTAACCCCGATATCGGCTGTGAAAGGCTTGTAAATCTTATGAACGCGTGGCGTCATGAAATCAAGGAGCTTATGGGCGGTATGGGTATCAACTCCATCGAAGCCTTAAAGGGCAACCGTCTGATGCTTCGCGGCGTAGGTCTTAATCAGAAGGAACTTGAAATACTCGGTATTTGACATGCG
>JAEEUJ010000169.1 GCA_016290515.1 Clostridiaceae bacterium | reverse complement strand
AGGAATCAAATTACTTGGTAACCTTTTTAACAAGAGAATTTACTCTTGAAAGCACCCACTCGTCGATTGAACGCAGCTTGCAGTCGGCAAGATTATACTTCGACGGGTCGAAGCCGTCAATCTCGCTGTAAAGCGAATAGAAGTAAACGGAAGCCCAGAGCGTACCGATGAATCTGTTCTGGAACTGTGAAAGCGTAAGCTTCGAGAACGAGGTCGAAACCCACGGAGCATTTGCGATGCAGAAATAAAGTCTTGTCGCGTCCGAACCGAATTCGTCGAGTACCTCCCACGGGTCAACGACGTTACCGATATGCTTCGACATCTTGATACCGTTCTCGTCGTTTACAAGACCGAGAGCAATACAGTTTTTATAAGGCGACTTGCCGAAGATAGCGGTCGAAAGCGCCTGAAGAGCATAGAACCAGCCTCTCGTCTGATCCGATCCCTCGCTGATGAAATCTGCGGGGAACTGCTTGTCGAATACTTCCTTATTCTCAAACGGATAGTGGTGCTGTGCGTAAGGCATTGAGCCCGAATCCAGCCAGCAGTCGCAGACCTCGGGAGTACGGTACATGGTCTTGCCGCACTCGGGGCAAGTCATTGTAAGACGGTCGACCATCGGCTTGTGAAGGTCAACGTCGGGATCGGCGCCCGTAAGCTCAACGAGCTCGGCAACGCTTCCCACAACGTGCTTGTATCCGCATTCCTCGCAAACCCAGATGGGAAGCGGAGTACCCCAGTATCTGTCACGCGAAACAGCCCAGTCGATAACGTTGCCGACGAAGTTGCCCATACGGCCTTCCTTGAAGCTTTCGGGGAACCAGTTGACGCTTCTGTTATCGGCGACAAGCTCGTCGCGAAGGGTTGACATCGCGATAAACCACGAATCCTTCGCATAGTAGATAAGCGGACTGTTGCAGCGCCAGCAGTGAGGATAGCTGTGCTCAATCTTCTTTATTTTGAGAATTACCTTTCTGTCAAGTAATTCCTTGATAATATCGTCGTTTGCCTCGAATACGCTTCTGCCGGCATATACGCCGCACTCGAAAGTGAATTTACCCGCGAAGTCGACGGGCTTGAGGCAGGGCAGATTATTCTGTCTGCCGACGTTTGCGTCGTCCTCACCGAAGGCGGGAGCGATATGAACGATACCCGTACCGGCGTCAAGCGAAACGTAATTGTCGGATACTACGTAATACGCCTTCTCCCTGAACGTGCCGAGAAGGTAGGTGTATATAGGCTCATATTCCTTACCTAAAAGGTCGGAGCCCTTGCACTTTGAAACGGTTTCAAAGTTCTCGCCGAAAAGGCTCTCGGCAAGCTCGCTTGCGATATAGTAGTACTCGCCGTCAACCTTGACCTTGGAGTATTCAAAGCCCTCGTTGACGCAGAGCGCAACGTTTGAAATCAGTGTCCACGGCGTAGTTGTCCATACCGCGAAATACGTGTCGTCCTCGCCCTTTGCCTTGAAGCGGACAAAGATTGACTCGGTCTTGATATTCTTGTAGCCCTGCGCAACCTCGTGTGACGAAAGAGCGGTAGAGCATCTCGGGCAGTAGGGCGAAACTCTGAAACCCTTGTAGATAAGGCCCTTCTTGTCAAGCTCCTTAAGTCCCCACCATACCGACTCGATATAGTCGTTTGTGTAGGTGATATACGGATGCTCGAAATCGCACCAGTAACCGACGCGCTCGCTCATTCTCTCCCAAAGGTCTTTATAAGTCCAGACGCTTTCGCGGCACTTCTTGATAAAGGGCTCAACGCCGAACGCCTCGATGTCAGCCTTGCCGTTGGTGTGAATCTGCTTCTCAACCTCAAGCTCAACGGGCAGACCGTGAGTGTCCCAGCCGGCCTTACGCTCAACGTGATAACCCTGCATGGTCTTGTATCTCGGAATAACGTCCTTGATAACACGGGTTAAAACGTGGCCGATATGCGGCTTGCCGTTAGCGGTGGGCGGTCCGTCGTAAAAGACGTAGCTTCTCTCAACGTCATTTTTCTCGACTGCCTTTTTGAAAATATCGTTTTCACGCCAGAATTCGATTACCTCGTTTTCGGCCTTGGCAAAGTCGTAATTTCTCTCAATTTTCTTGTCCAAATATATCACCCTCACTGATGAAAAATTCGTGTTTGTTATAAACCGTATATAAATAACAGAAAATATTATAGTTTACATATAGGAAAAAATCAAGAAAAAGTTGTACTGTCTGCCAATATTTGTGCATTGAAGCCGAAGGTGAAACGGAGGTAAACTTGAAGCGGTGGTAATATGCTTATGCTTTTGCGCGACATTAAGAGCGCGATAAAACAGATGAACCGAATCTCAAAGACCTACATACGCTTACTTAACCCCCTCGTTTTTTCAAGTCTGACGCTCGCGCTTTTCTGCCGCTTGTCGGCGGGATTTATCGGCATTTACGATAATATGCTCATACTCTCTGGCGAGCTTTTTGAGCTTTTCAAGAACTTGCTCGCCGCCGTCTATGTGCCCGCGCTGATGATTGAATTGGTCAGAATTCTCGCGCAGCTTGACACAATAAATTGACAATTGGGCGATATAGTGTTAAAATATTTTAACTATCTTTCCGGAAGGAGTAGTTTTGATGATTTGCCCGAAGTGCAGAACTAAATATCCCGAGGGCGTTTCGGTATGTCCCGATTGCGGCATTGATTTAATCGCGCTCTTGGGCGAGGCTGACGCACCTGCCGACGAGGAATGGGACCTTAAGAAGAGCAGGTGGAAATCCGCGCCCGAGGATGACATGGTTATACCTCAGACCGTCGAGATTTACACCGACCGTTCTGCCGAGGGCTTTGAGGAAGAGGAACCCGTCACGCAAGATGAGCCCGCAGAAAAACAGCCCGATATAACCCTTGAGGAAAAGGATTTCTCGGCATTTGAGAGAAAGCCTGCAAAGAAGCTTGAAGAAGTTGTCATTAACGAGGACGACGATTTCTCACCCGTGGTTTATAAAAAATCCCAGACGCAGACGGCATCCAAAAGCGGCGGCAATGCGGCAGGTCTGTTTTTCCTCGTTCTTTCGATACTCTTTATGGCGGTCAGCGCGGTAATGTTCTATATGGGCAGGAAACCCGCACCCGCTCCCGACGCCGGGATTACAAACGCCGTTTCCGCGGTAATATCGGCATTTTTCACATTTTGATATTTTTCAAAAAAGGTATTGCATTTTAGCGGCGTGTATGGTAAAATACTCGGGCATATAAAATAAAAATTATAGACGGAGGCATATCAAGATGTCAGCTATTCAGATAATTATCGGTTCTCTCGTAATCGTTTCATCGCTGATTATAATCGTTGTTGTTCTTATGCAGCAGAGCCGTGAAGCAGGTCTTTCGGGCGCTATTTCGGGCGCTGCGGACACCTTCTTCGGCAAGAACAAGGGCAGAACAGTTGAGGCAAAGCTCGAGAAGTTCACCAAGTATTTCGGTATCTTCTTCTTCGTGCTTGTACTTGCCGCAACAATACTTCTTCTCTTCTTAAAGTAATACTGAACAAACAGGCGGATGAACCATCCGCTTTCTGTTTGAGCCATTAGCTCAGCCGGTAGAGCACATGACTTTTAATCATGGTGTCCGGAGTTCGATTCTCCGATGGCTCACCAAAAAAGACTTGTCGTTGACAAGTCTTTTTTTATTCATTGCGAAAGCAATGGCATATAATCAATTCGCCTTGCGAATTGTATATCATCTCGCCAAAAGGCGAGCATCTCATCACGGCTTAAGCCGTGTATATGCTTTCACAATGATGATATTCAATTTCTCATAATTGATGATATGCAAAACTGCGTTTTGATGATATACACTTGCTTTGCAAGTGATTTTTGCAGCCGAGGAGAATCGAACTCAATTGTCCATCTTTTGCGGTACGCCGAAGGCGGAGCAAAAGGGACATATAATCGAATCAATTTGCGAAGCAAATGTCGGCAAGGTGTAACCTTGCCGATTCTCCGATGGCTCACCAAAAAAGACTTGTCGTTGACAAGTCTTTTTTTATTCATTGCGAAAGCAATGGCA
>JAEEUJ010000168.1 GCA_016290515.1 Clostridiaceae bacterium | reverse complement strand
TGTCAATTTGACATATCGAAATGCGGTTTGATATAATGAATCATAATCTGCAGGGAGGTTGAAAGAATGAAAAAATGGGTAATAGCGTTGATTATTGTTTTTGTCGTCATTGTTTTGGCCGTTCTGGCGTTTGCAGTAAAGAGGTGGATTGATATGAATACACTTGATAAGGGCGGAATGGTACGCGACGTCAGCATTGAACGCGTTGATTTCAAATCGTCAGGCGGTATGAGAGGCGGACACACATATATCAGCGCGGTGCGCGACGCCGAAACCGACGAAATCACGGTAGAAGTCAATCATCAGGAAATCTGGAACTCGCCCGAGGAAATCACTGAGTATAAAGCAAAGCCCGCGCTTTTTGACGACATTCGGAAGCTTGTCGAGGAAAGCAGTTTCTGGAAAGCCGAAAAAAGACCTCTCTCAAAGGACGTTGTGCTTGACGGCCCGAACGAGGAACTGAGAATAAGAATGCGCGACGGACTTGATTTCACGGTTGAAAACGACCGCGAGCTTACAAAAGCGGAATATGAGGCGTGGTACGCAATTATCAAGGCTCTCAGGGATGAAAGCTACAAAGCGGAATAGCTGATTGTATCGGGCTGACCTTGCACGGTCAGCCCGTGTTTTTTCTTGATTTTACAGGTGCGGTGTTATATAATGTAAAATGGAATAGATTTTGGGATTTATATTTCGTAAAATCGGGGTGGGATTATGAGAAAGCCATCTGTATCTGAAAAGCGCAAAAGGAAACCTGCACTTAAAAAGCCCGACTTTAGCCGACGCCGTCACGCGTTTGTTGTGACGGTTGCGGCAGCTGCGGTTTTGGCGGTGCTTTTTTCTTTATTGAGCATCGGAGCCTTCGCACTTGAGGACATTGATACTACCGGTCAGGGAATAGGCTTTTCGTATGAGCTTTACGACAGCACCAACGGTCTGCCCACCTCCGAGGCAAACGCGATAATTCAGACCAAGAGCGGCATTATCTGGATAGGCGGCTATTCGGGACTTACGCGTTATGACGGCAACGAGTTCTACAATTATCCCGCTTCCACGGGCGTTGCGAGCGTAAACTGCCTTTTCTTTGATTCTCAGAACAGAATGTGGATAGGCACCAACGACAGCGGCGTCGCCAAAATGCAGAAAGAAGAATTCTCCTTCTTTTCAAAGGCAGAAGGTCTGCGTTCCTCGTCGGTGCGCTCTATAATCGACGACGATACGGGCGATATTATCATAGCTACGACTATGGGAATTGCCTATATTGACGGTGATAACGAGAGCGTGCATATTATCGACGACGGAAGAATCAATAAGGAATACGTCTGCGAGCTCAAACGCTTCGGCTCGGTCGTTTACGGCGTAACCCTCAGCGGAAGCTTTTTCACGCTTGAGCATAAGAAAATCACGGGCGTTTACACCTCGGCTTCACTCGGTACGGATACGGTTAATACCGTATTTCCCGACCCCGAGCGCGCGGGATATTTCTATATCGGCATGCAGTCCGATAAGATACTTTACGGAAAAATCGGCAGCGACGGCTTCGAAACCGAAAAGACTCTCAGCATTCAGCCGCAAAGCACCGTCAACGATATCAAGTATATAGACAATCAGCTTTGGGTTTGCTCGGATAACGGCATAGGCTTTTTCTACGAAGGAAAATATATTCCTATATCCGACGTGCCGATGTCAAATTCCGTTGACAGAATGATAATCGACTACGAGGAAAATCTCTGGTTCTGTTCGTCGCGTCAGGGAGTCATGAAGGTTACGGCTAACCGTTTTACCGACGTTTTCAAATTAGCCGACCTCGAGCCGCGTGTTGTCAACGCAACCTGCCTTAACGGCAAGAATTTATACATAGGCACCGACACGGGACTTATCGTGCTCGACGGCAATTACAAGCCGATTGACAGCAAGCTGACCGAGCTACTTGACGGCAACCGAATCCGCTGCATTATGTCGGATTCGAAGGGGAATTTATGGATTTGCACCTATTCCGAGCACGGACTGGTGCGATATAATCCCTCAACTCAGGCGATAACGGGCTTCACCGAGGAAAACGGTCTTGCCTCCAACCGTGTCAGAATGGCTAAGGAGATGTCGGACGGTAGCGTTGCCGTTGCTACAAATGCAGGCGTCTGCATTATAAAGGACGGGAAAATAACAAATACATACAACAATGACGCGGGTATTTCAAACCTTGAAATCCTCTGTATTGAGGAGGCAAAGGACGGCACCGTTTACCTCGCCAGTGACGGCGACGGTATCTATAAAGTTGTTGACGGCAAGGTTTCCAAGCTCGGACTTGACGACGGACTTAAAAGCGAGGTCGTCCTCCGCATCAAGCAGAGCCCCTACGACGACATTTGCTGGGTTGTTACGAGTAATTCCATAGCCTATATCAAGGACGGCAAGGTTACGACGGTCAACAATTTCCCGTATTCCAACAATTATGACATATACTTCGACGATGACGGATGCCTTTGGGTGTTGAGCAGTAACGGCATCTACGTCGTCAAGCAGTCCGAAATGCTTGCCGACGAGGACATTACATATACGCTCTACGATATTGCAAGCGGTCTGCCGAGCATTGCGACGGTAAATTCATACAGTTATCTCAGCGACAGCGGTGAGCTTTTCATCTCGTCCTCATCGGGCGTTACCAGCGTCGATATTATTCACTCGGAGGAACGCAAAACGCCGATCAGAATCGCAATTCCGTATATTGTGGCGGACGACGTGTTCACCCTGACAAGCGACGGCGATACGGTGCATATTCCGTCTAGCTGCAAGCGTCTGAATATCTATGCGAACGCGTTTACGTATTCGCTGAACAATCCGCGGCTGAGCTATTATCTTGAGGGCTTTGATACCGAACCGTACGAGACGACTAAGCGCGGTATGCGCGATATCACCTATACCAATCTTCGCGGCGGAACATATAATTTCTGTCTCAATCTTCTCGATGAAAAGACGGGCGAGGTCACGCAGAGCGTTACCGTAACCATTATCAAGGACAAGGCGATATACGAGCAGAACTGGTTTGTCTTTCTTATAATGCTCCTGTTCGTCCTGTTGACAGCAGGGGTGATTGCGCTGTATTTCCGACACGCTACCGCCAAGCTCCTCAAAAAGCAGGAGGAGAACAGAAAATTCATCAACGAGATGACGAGCGTATTCGCCAAGTGTATCGATATGAAGGACGCCTATACCAACGGCCATTCCTTCCGCGTAGCGCAATATACGGCAATGCTCGCCAAAAAGCTCGGCAAGGACGACGAAGAGGTCGAGCGGATATACAATATCGCCCTTCTTCACGATATAGGCAAGATAAGCATTCCCGACAGCATCCTTAACAAACCCGGCAAGCTTGATGACGAGGAATACTCCGTTATGAAGAGCCATTCCCAGAGGGGCAACGACATTCTCAAGGAGGTCACTATTGCGCCGGACCTTGCGCTTGGCGCGGGTTATCACCACGAGAGAATTGACGGCAAGGGTTATCCGTCCGGCCTTAAGGGCGACGAAATCCCCGAGGTGGCGCAGATTATTGCGGTTGCAGATACCTTCGACGCTATGTACTCAACCAGACCTTACCGCAAGCAGATGGAATTGAGCGTTGTCGCCGAGGAGATTGAGCGTTCCGCGGGCACTCAGTTGAGTAAAAAGGTGGTCGAAGCCTTCAAGGAGCTTTACGAGGAAGGCGTATTCGAGCACTTTGAGGAGAATCTTTACGAGCCTGAAAAATGAGGCTTGAAGTATAAATAAAAGGAGAAACGGTATGAAAAAAATCAGTTTGGTATTAACAATTGCGGTTGCGCTGTGTCTGCTTCTGTCGGTCAACATTTTTGCCGAACATACCGTAGATGATGCACTGCAGAACATTTCGTTTTCCATTCCCGATGACTGGGGACAAATTGCACAAGAAGACATAGGCGACGAATCTATCAGGTGTGCTTTTGCAAAAATTGATGATGAGTATGAAAGATTTCTGTTTTATAAGGTCTATGACCTATATGGCAGTCTTGACGAAGCTGTCAAGAAAGATGTAAAAAGAAGTGACCTTGATAATTCTTATATGTCAGTTGACGACTTTGGCAAATCAATGAAGAATAATATGGCTGATAACGCCGATATCAGT
>JAEEUJ010000167.1 GCA_016290515.1 Clostridiaceae bacterium | reverse complement strand
AAAACCGTTTACTGCCACTGCTCCGAATTACTCGTAAGCGAGGGCGACAAAGTTGAGGCTGGGCAGGTTATAGCAAAGGTCGGCTCAACCGGTCAGGCAACCGGACCGCATCTTCATTTTGAAATACGCATAAACGGGATTTACTACAATCCCGAATGGGTAATTGACTGCGATGGAGCTTGAAATCCGCGGTGTGAAAATTTCTTTCGGCTTTTCATTTTTCTGGGTACTTGCAATACTGCTCTGCTTTGATTTCAGGGAAGAAATAAGACTGGCACTTTTGTTTTCAATATTGCATGAGCTCGGACATCTGACGGCAATTATTGTTACAGGACAGCGCCCGAAGCAAATAGCCTTCGGGCTTTTCGGTATGACTATTGTTAAACGCAGCGATATGTCCTGCAATTACTCTGCTGAGATTTTTACGGCACTTGCCGGTCCGCTTGTAAATGTGCTTTTTTCGAGCATTTTTTACTGCGTATTTAAGTCTTCGGGCAAACCTGTTTTTATGACCGCTTTTGCGGTCAATTTTCTTATAGCCGCGTTTAATCTGATGCCTGTATTCTCACTTGACGGCGGACGTGCGCTGGAATGCACGCTGAAAATGTGCTTTGAAGCTCAGAAGGCTGAGAAAATTCTTAAAGCAGTTTCTTTCGTTTTTATTGTAATAATTGATTTTATCGGCGCTTTTGTACTTATAAAAAGCGGTTATAATTTTACCCTGCTTCTTATTGCCGTTTATCTTACCGCAACTTTGTTTATCAAAAGCTGACGCAGTATATTGAACAAAATTACAAAAAACTGTTTGATTATTTGTTAATGATTTTGTTAGCTTTTTGTTTACGGAGATTTTGTTTTATTGTATAATAAATCCGTAAACGGCTTTACACGTTTATATTAACAAAAAAGGAGTGTCGAAAAAATGAAAAAGACTCTTGCAATTATTCTTTCACTGGTAATGGTGTTTGCACTCTTGCCGGTTTCTGCGTTTGCCGAGAACGGCCCGAAGCCGTACAATCCCGAAGATTTTGTGACGGCTTATATCAGTGCTTACGAGGTTGATTCCGAAGGCAACTATGCGGGTATTGATTACTATATTTTTGACACGGACCCGGAGGCTGAATTAAACGAGCCCGAAGGTGTACGCTACGAACCGGAAACAAATACTCTCTATCTCGATAATCTGGAGTATCCCGAGCTCGTTTTTGAAACGAACGGCATGGGCGACGACTTTACCGTTTACGTTACGGGCGTTTGTTCAATAGCAAATATGAAAATCTGGGGCGACGGCTACGGCGGAAGCATAAGATTTGAAGGCAGCGGAACGCTCGAGGTCAATAAGGACGGTTATGTTTCATACGGCATACTCGTTGAGGCCGAGAATTCGGAGTCGGCAATCAGTTTCGGTAAGACCGTGAATGTAATTGCTTACGGCGAAGAATTTACGGTCGGCGTGGTTGAAACAACGGTTTCCAACGCGGGAAAGGCAATTGTATTTGAAAACGGCGAAGCGCATGAAGTACGCACGGTTAACCCATACGAACAGGATGTTCAGATATTCGGCTTCAGTCCGATAGACCCCGAGGAGCTCGACGAACCTCAGTCATACGGTATGCTTGTGAATTATGCCGACGATCCCGACGGTATCTACACAGCCACGGTTCTTGACTTCGGATTTCTTGATATTGAACCCGATGATGACAACACCGAGCCTGAGCCCGATTCGGATGACGATACGGCTGTATATATAATCGTGAAGTACGCTTACTGTGAAGAATATAACACGTATATTCCCGATTTCAGCGCATTTGACGGTGACGGATTGGCGTTTGTTTTAGAAGACAGTTTTGAGGAAGAGGGCTTTTCATTTGTCCTTGAGGACGGAGAACCCGTGGAATTCATTAATGAAAATCCGATTCTTATGAACTATTACACTCTCGCCGCGGACGCGGACGGCAACCTCTACGGAATTTTAGAAAATTATGATGAGGAGCTTGAGGAATTCTACTATGAGGTTTACAATATTACCGAGGTAGAGGGATTTGAGCATGTTTACTACACAGAACTCAACAGCGAAATAAACGCGGAAGAACTCAGCATAGTAACTCAGATTGTTGAACCCGAGGATCCGGAAGAACCGGCTCTTTATGATTATTTCATAAATGAAGACGAGTTTGTATATACAGGACTGAATTTCCCGGACGTTGTTGACGGAAACTGGTATTACGACGCGGCTATGTACTGCGCGGGCAAGGGCTTCATCACCGGTTACAAGAACGGCAAATTCGGTGCGGCAGACGCTCTTCAGAGACAGGATTTTGTAGTAATTCTTGCGCGTATTGCCGGTGCCGATCTCTCTGCTTACGAGGGACAGACAGGCGGCCTTAAGGATGTAGCGGAAAATGCATATTATGCGCCTGCTGTTGCATGGGCAGTTGACAGCGGTATTATCAACGGTTATCAGAACGGCAATTTCGGCGTCGGTGATAAGATAACACGCGAGCAGGTTGCGACAATCTTTTACAGATTTATGGGTTCTCCCGATGTTGATCTGGGCGTGCTTGACGCATTCAATGATAACTCCAAGGTAAGCTCTTTCGCAAAGGAAGCTATGGCGTGGGCTGTTGCCAACGGAATAATCACCGGCAAGAACGGAAAGCTTGCGCCGACCGATTCGGCTTCACGCGCTGAAATCGCAACAATAGTTATGCGTATGGACCTGAAGGATATGTTCGCATTATAAGATAAACGGAATAATAAGGCAGAGCAGGAGAAATCCTGCTCTGCTTTTTACTTATTACTGAACAATTTGACGAAAAAACGAACAATTATTTGTTAATGTTTTTTGTTTACTGTAATTACAAAATAATGTATAATAATTAAGTACTTTTATGTACTTTTTTCTTTTATTTCAAAAACGGAGGAAACAAACAATGAAAAGAGTTTTAAGCATTATGCTTGCAGCGCTTATGATTATGAGCGTTTTCAGCATTGCCGGATATGCTGTTTCTTATCAGGCTATTGATTATATCAGCATTCAGGGCGTTACGGCTCCCAAGGCAGGTGCAAAGCCGTCCTATAGCGCAAATAATAACAACGCTACGAATTTCAAAATTTGGACCGAATATGAACCAGTCGGTGAGAATATCTATGACGGCGTGCAGTGGTATGATTTAACCACAGGCAGCAATCTGGATAAAAACGACACTTTCCAAGTCGGTCATCAGTACAGCGTTACGGTTTATCTTTCAATTATCGGTCAACCGCATGAAGGATGCTACATGTTCCCGGCATATCATGTTGCCGATGTAGCTGAATACATCAACGGTAAAGAAGCGTTTGGCGATTTCATTGATACGAGTTTATGGGAAGGCGGATATTCACCGACTTATTACGTTTATTACACATTCCCGATTATTGAGAACGAAATTGAGTCAATCGCAGTTACGGGCGTAACCGCTCCCGCAAAGGGCGCAAAGCCCGCTTACGGCTCAACGGTTGCTTCGTCCGCAGGTTATACAGTTACATCTGCATATGACGTAGGTAATATCAAGAACGGTGTTGAGTGGTTTGATGTTACAGGCAATAAATCGGTTAAATCGACCGATACCTTCCAGGAAGGACATTCGTATGCGGTTACGGTTTATCTCAGAGCAAAGGAAGACTACGCTTTCCCGAGAATATTTAACGGCAATGCTACGCTTAACGGCAAGTCTGCCGTTGCCGGTCCTGCGGACGCGCTTGCAATGTCTGATTACGTTCAGGACTTTATGGTTATATATGAGTTCCCGGCTCTTCAGTCCACAGTAAGCTTCCCTGATGTTAAAAGCACCGACTGGTACTATGACGCTGTTCAGTACTGCGCTCAGAAGGGCTTCATCACTGGTTATAAGAACGGCAAGTTCGGTCCTGCCGATCCGCTTCAGAGACAGGACTTTGTTGTAATTCTTGCGAGAATTGCGGGTGCCAATCTTTCGTTATATAAGAGTTGCAGCCTTTCGGACGTTGCAATGAATTCTTATTACGGTCCTTCAGTTGCCTGGGCTGTTTCAGAGCATATTATCACGGGTTACAACAACGGTAAGTTCGGCGTTGGCGATAACATCACGCGCGAACAGGTTGCGACCATTCTTTACAGATA
>JAEEUJ010000166.1 GCA_016290515.1 Clostridiaceae bacterium | reverse complement strand
GCACCGACCGTGACTGCCGCAAGGGCAGAGATTGCGACAATTATAATGCGTATGGATAAGGCTGATATGTTTAACGCGTAGCAAAAGACTAAGACGGGCAGGAGAAATCCTGCCCCGTTTTTTATTTGACATTATAATTGTTTTATGGTAACCTATTTACTGTTGTGAATAAAAGAAGAGGAGACCGATGGTTCTCGCTCTGATGATTAACTGTTATTCTGAGTTTCGGCACCGTCGCAGTACGGTGCTTTTTGCGTTAATTCATTAAATCGGAAGGAAAAATATGAGGTATATTCCCGCTGAAGAACACGTCAAGGTTCCTGTGTTCAAAAACATAATATACGCTCTCAAGCTTGTCTGGAAAACGGACAGGCGTTTAGTCCTGAGCCATTTTATGCTCTGCACGGTTGACGACATATTCGAGCTTTATATACAGAACATACTGTTTCTCAAGGTGCTGCTGACTATAATCGAGGGCGGCAGCTTCAACGACTACATACGCAATCTTATCGGCTTTTTTGCCGTTGCGTTTGTTGCCAAGGCGCTGGTCTGGTTCGGTGTTTATCATCACATGGTCGGCGCAAAGACGGTGCTTAAGGGAATAAACAACCTTGTATTCCGAAAGGCTCTGAGCCTTGACGTCGGCTGTTACGAGAATCCCGAATTCTACGATAAATATCAGCGTGCGACGCTTATTATGACCAAGGGGTATTTCGACACGCTGACCTATGACGTGGCGCAGATTGTGTCGGGCATAGTTACCTTTGCCTGCGTAATAGGCACGGTTACGGTCATCGATCCGAAATACCTGCTGTTCCTTCTGCCCGTAGTGTTCGTATTCATTATCGAGTTTTACAAGAGCAAGGCGGTCTATAAGCGTGACCTTAAAATGACCAAGAACAACAGAACAAAGTCGTATATTCAGCGTACCGTGTTCCTCAAGGATTATTCCAAGGATATGCGTACATCTAACATCTTCTTCGTTATACTCAAACGCTTCAAGGCGGCTATCGATGCAAACGTTGAGATACTCAGAAGCTACGGAATCAAGCTCTTTTTATACAGTGTCGTTTCATCGCTTTTCGGCGAGTTCATACCGATTATCGGCACCTATGCCTATGCGGGTTATCAGTTCGTTCAGCGTACCACGATGACCGTTTCGGGCTTTTCGGTTGTGCTTTCGTCAATTAACTCAATCCGTGAATCGACGATGATGGTTGCCGAAAGCTTTGAGGAGCTTACACAGATGGCGCTCTATTTCCAGTATCTGCGCGACTTCTTCGACTATGAGCCGAAGGTTGTCGGAGGCGAAAAGGAAGCAGGGGAATTTGAAAGCCTTGAATTCAGAGACGTTACATTCAAATACCCGAGCGCCGAAAAGAATGCCCTCGAGCATATTTCGTTTAAGATAAACAAGGGCGACACTATTGCCGTCGTCGGTATCAACGGCGCGGGCAAGTCAACGCTCGTCAAGCTTATGCTTCGCTTCTACGACCCCGATGAGGGCGAGATACTCTATAACGGCGTAAACATTAAAGAATATACTCTCGACTCATACCGCAACGCCTTTGCGACGGTATTTCAGGATTATAAGAACTTTGCGATTTCCGTATTTGAAAACGTCATGTGCCGTGAGTGTACCGACGAGGACAAGGCGCTGGCGCGAAAGGCCCTTGAGCAGAGCGGAGCATGGGACAAAATCAGCAGCTTTGAAAAGGGTGGCGAAACCGTCATTACAAGGGAGTTTGACAAGGAAGGCGCAGGTCTTTCCGGCGGCGAGAGCCAGAAGCTTTCAACCGCAAGACTCTTTGCAAAGGATTTTCAGCTTGCCATACTTGACGAGCCTTCGAGCGCTCTTGACCCGATAGCAGAATACAAAATGTACGAAAACCTTATCGAGGCGACAAAGGAAAAGACGGTTATCTATATTTCGCACAGGCTTTCGAGCGCGGTGCTTTCCGACCGCATTTATGTCATAGGCGGCGGAACTATACTTGAGCAGGGTACTCACGAAGAGCTTATGGCTACGGACGGCGAATATGCCGAAATGTTCAGCCTTCAGGCATCCCGCTACCTCGGAGAGGAGGTGTCGGAGGATGAGTAAAAAGGAAAGAAAATCGGGCGAAACCGAGCATTCAATGTTCTCGAACATACTCTTTATTCTGGGCGTTATGTTTAAGCTTTCTCCGGCGCTTGTCATCGGCGAGCTTGTCAACGGAATTATCCGCATCCTGCCCGGAAGGCTTGTCAGCGTTGTCGGCATCAAGTACATTATCGACGTCGTCACCTCGGGCGAGCGGCTTGAACGCATTTACTACGCCGTCGGCCTTATCGCCGCAGTAATAATCGGCGGGCGGTTGCTTACTCTCATCTACCGTGAATTCTTCTGGAATATGGCGAGAGAGCGCCTGTACTACCGCCTTAACAAACAGCTTTACGAAAAGGCGAAGAGCCTCGACCTCGAAAGCTACGACAACCCCGAATTCTACAACAACTTTATTCTGACGATTGAATCGTCGTCGGAAAACATTTCGGGCATACTCGGAATGATTCAGTACTACGTCGGCAATATCATTTCCTTTGTCACCATATCGTCGATTATTTTCACAATCGACCCGTGGTGTCTGGTGATAATTATCGGAGTTGTGCTTGTTTTCTTCCCCGTCAGCAGAAAGCTTTCGAATCTTCAGTATGAGCGCCGTGTCGAGAACACGAAATATCACCGCAGAAGCGACTATTTCCAGCGTATTTTCTATCTTCAGGACTACGCCAAGGAAGTCAGAATGAACAACATTTCGCCGCTTCTGCTCGAGCGCTACAACGACGCGGCTGATGACGTTATCGACAATCAGAAGTATTTTTATAAGAGAATTGCGTCCTTGACGGGCTTTCAGGAGGTCGGCGTGCAGGGACTCGGCTTTATGTTCGTTCTGCCGCTTTATCTCGGCTACTGCGTCATCAGGAAGGGCACGCTCTCGGCGGGCGATTTCGTCGCAACCTTCAACGGAGCGTATTCGATTGCAATGTCAATCAATTTCCTGACGATATGGGCAATCGCCCGCTTCTCGGAGCAGGCAAAGACCATCGACAAATACCGCGGCTTCTTAAAGAGCGATTTCAAGATTAAAGACGGTGAAAAAACGGCTCAGAAAACCGAGCCGAAAACGATTGAAATAAAGAATCTTTCCTTCACCTATCCCGGCAACGATCACGAAACGCTCAACGACATAAATATAACAATAAAGCCGTATGAGAAAATTGCGCTTGTCGGCTACAACGGCGCGGGCAAGACCACGCTTACAAATCTGCTTCTGCGTCTTTATGACGTCAGCGGCGGCGAAATTCTTATCGGCGGCGAGGATATAAGAGACGTGACCGTTGCCTCGCACCGTGACCGATTTGCGGCGGTTTTCCAGGATTTCCAGACCTTCGCCTGCTCGGTCGGCGAGAATGTCGCGCTTGAAACGGATTTCAATCCCGACAGAGTGCTTGAAGCGCTTAAGCATTCGGGCTTTTCAAAGGAGCTCCCCGACGGAGTTAATACCGAGCTTTTGCGTGAATTCAGCGACAGCGGCATTATGCTTTCGGGCGGCGAAAGTCAGAAGGTCGCCGTTGCCAGAGCGTTCTATAAGGATTGCCCGTACGTCATACTCGACGAGCCGTCGGCAAACCTCGACCCGATAGCCGAGTATAATCTCAACAAGGCTATGATGGACGCCGCGGCGCACAAGACGGTAATATTCATTTCGCACCGTCTTTCGACAACGGTAATTGCCGACCGCATTTACGTTATGGAGAACGGCAGAATTATCGACAGCGGTACTCACGAGGAGCTTATGGCGAAGGGCGGCACATATGCGTATATGTTCAATCTTCAGGCAGAAAAATATAAAAATTGAATATAATAAAAAGAAGTCGGATTTAATCCGACTTCTTTAATATTTCGGCAGCTGTCAGCGAGCCTATCTGATAGCAGTACAGGTCGCGTTGCCTTTGGTATTCCAGGAACTCTTCGTGAAGGCAGGCGAACTCCTCTTCGTATTCTTTGTAATCCACTTCGTTCAGCAGTTCAAACAGTTTGAAATAAAGGTCATTTGTTTCATCGCCGAACTTTTCCGATATTGCTTTTTCAAGCTCTTTTGAAGTGGCA
>JAEEUJ010000165.1 GCA_016290515.1 Clostridiaceae bacterium | reverse complement strand
GTTTTATTGCAACGGGCGACAGGGATTCACTTCAGCTTGTAAAGGACAACGTAACCGTACTGCTCGCCGCTACGAAAATGGGCAGGGCGGAAACGACGGTCTGCGACGAGGCTAAAATCAAAGAGGACTACGGCGTAACTCCCCCGCAGATGAAGGATATCAAGGCGCTTATGGGCGACAGCTCGGACAATATACCGGGCGTTGCGGGCGTGGGCAAAAAGACCGCAGAGGAGCTTATAGTAAAATACGGCTCGATTGATTATATTTACGAAAATCTTGACACGCTCGACATACGCGACAGCCTTCGCGAAAAGCTGAGAAACGATAAGGAAAAGGCCTATCTGAGCTATAAGCTCGGCACCATTGACACCGACTCCCCGATTGAAACCGACCTGAACGTATATAAGAAGCAGCCTGCCGACACGCAGCGTGCGGTCAGGATACTGACCTCGCTTGAAATGTTCAAGGTAATGGAAAAGCTAAGTCTCAGCTCTCAGCAGAGCTTTGCCGCGTATGAAAAGAGCGTGACAAAGGCCGCTCTGCTTGAGGTCAGGAGCGCAGGCTGCGCCGACGTGCTTCAGGGCGTAGCGGAAACCAAGGCGCTTTATTTCAACGCAGTTTTTGAAGGGGACAGTATCGTTAAAATTATATGTGTAGATGAAAATTATCTATACGTTCTTGACGACGGAACGGAAATCAGAAACTTTAGTAAAATATTAACTACAAACGGCTTGAAGAGTTATTGCTATAACGTAAAGCCGATTTACTCATACTATCTTAAAAACGGTATTGATATCGGTGATATCGGCTTTGACGCCATGCTCGCGGCCTATCTTCTCAATCCGTCGGCAAAGGATTATTCGCTTGAAAGACTGTTCGCCGAAAGGAGCATTCCGCTCGGCGATTACGGCGACGGGGAGCTTGCGGCTGCCGCTGCGCTGCCCGTACTGTGCAGACGGCTTGAAGCCGAGCTTGAAAACGTTGACCAGACCGGGCTTCTCAATGAAATTGAGATGCCGCTTGCCAGGGTCCTTTCGTCAATGGAGGTTTACGGCATTGAGGTTGACCGCGAGGGGATTGAGAATTTCAACGTTAAAATCACCGCCGAAATTGAGAGACTTCAGGCGAAAATTTATGAGCTAGCGGGCGAGGAATTCAATATCAACTCTCCAAAGCAGTTAGGACAGATTCTGTTTGAAAAGCTTGAAATCCCGACTAAGAAAAAGACAAAGACGGGTTATTCGACCAACGCCGACGTGCTCGAGGAGCTTGCCGACGGTTATGAGATAGTGCGCGACATACTCGAATACCGCACCTATGCGAAATTAAAGAGCACCTACTGCGACGGACTGCTGTCAAAAATATCGGCTGACGGCAGAATTCACTCGAGCTTCAATCAGACCGAAACGAGAACGGGCAGAATTTCCTCGACCGAGCCTAATCTTCAGAACATTCCCGTTAGAACGGAATTAGGACGGGAAATGAGAAAATTCTTCGTCGCAAAGGAAGGCTGTACTTTCATTGACGCGGATTACTCACAGATTGAGCTTCGCGTGCTCTGCGATATTGCGAACGACGAAAATATGATAAACGCCTTCAACAGCGGAGTTGACATTCACACCGTCACCGCTTCGCAGGTGTTCAACGTGCCCGTTGAGGAGGTAACTCCGCTGCTTCGTACGAGGGCAAAGGCGGTTAATTTCGGTATAGTTTACGGTATAGGCGCATTTTCCTTGGGTAAGGATATAGGCGTTTCACGCGCCGAGGCGGACCGATATATCAAGGACTATCTGCACCATTATTCGGGCGTTGACAGCTATATGAAGAACGTCGTTGAAAAGGCGAAAAACGACGGTTACGTTTCGACTCTTTTCGCACGCAGAAGGTATCTTCCCGAGCTTGCCTCGTCAAACGGTATGCTGCGTGCCTTCGGCGAGAGAGTTGCGCGCAATATGCCCATTCAGGGTACTGCCGCCGATATAATCAAAATCGCCATGATAAGAGTTTACGAAAGACTGAAGCGCGAAAATTACAAAGCAAGGCTGCTTCTTCAGGTGCACGACGAGCTGATAGTCGAGGCTCCGATTGACGAAGCCGAAGCCGTCAGAAAACTTGTTTCGGAAGAAATGGAAAACGCGTGTAAGATGAAGGTGCGCCTTGTTTCCGACGCGCATATCGGAAAGACCTGGTACGAGGCAAAGGGTTAAAATGGAATTTGAAATAATCAGAATGAACGAAAACCACACAGACGGCGTTCTTGAAATCGAAAGGGAATGCTTTTCGTCGCCGTGGAGCAGAGAATCGTTTAATTCCTCGCTTGTCAACGAATACGCGAGATTTTTCGCCGCCGTATGTGACGGCACGGTTATCGGCTATATAGGCGCGTTCAATGTTTTCGGTGAGGTCTCGCTGGGTAATCTTGCAGTAAAAAAAGAATACCGCAAGGCGGGCGTTGCTTCGGCGCTTCTCAATGAGCTTGAAAAAACGGCGGAAAACGAAAACGCCGAGTTTATCACCCTTGAGGTAAGGCAGTCAAACACTGCGGCGATAAGGCTCTATAAAAAACTCGGTTTTTCACAGTCCGGACTTCGCAAAGGCTTCTATCAGAATCCGACCGAGGACGCGATACTGATGAAAAAGGAATTGAAATAAATAAGCAGGAATATAATAGTCAGAAAGGAGTATGTTATGTTCAGAGAAATTGATATCCGCGATATAAAGAAAAGTCCCGTCGAAATGATTTCCGACGAGTGGGCGCTGCTTTCGGCAGGTACGCCCGACAGCTTCAACACAATGACCGTTTCCTGGGGCGCGCTGGGCGAGCTGTGGGGCAGAGACTGTGCGTTCGCATTTGTCCGCCCGCAGAGATACACCTACGAATTTATGGAGAAGAACGAATACTACACCCTCTCCTTCTTTGACGGCGCTTATAAAAAGGAAATGGGCTTCTGCGGCTCACATTCGGGCAGAGACTGCGACAAGATGAAGGAAACGGGACTCCAACCCGTACGGGCCGGCGAAAGCGTAAGCTTTTCTCAGGCAAAGACCGTCCTCGTATGCAGAAAGATTGCAATTCAGGATATCGACCCCAAGGGCTTTCTCGACGAGTCAATACACAGCGAATACCCTTCGGACGACTACCACAGAGTATATATAGGCGAGATAGTCAAGGTGCTTAAAGCAGATTGACAAATCGGAGTTTTGCGACATCTATGATGTCGCAGCGATATAAATTCCTGACGGAATTTGCGATATATTCAAGAATGCGATATATCTGAAAGATGCGATATGCCCTTGCGGGCGTGAAACGAGGAATTTATATCTAATCGAGCGAAGCGAACATCAAGGTTCTGCCGTAGGCAGGTTCTTATATCGCACACGGTCGAAGTCCGTGTATATCGCAATTGGCAAGACAAATTATATCGCATTGTCCGTGAGGACAATATATCGCCAAATCGGAGTTTGTCGGGGAGATTGATTTTGAAAACTCTCGGCGTATATCTACCGCTCCCTCATTGAGGGAGCTGGCATTTTTGCTTGCAAAAATGACTGAGGGAGTAATAATATCAACAAAAACTCCCCCAGTCAAAAGCTCCGCTTTTGACAGCCCCCTCGGAGATGGGGCGGTAGTTGTCCTATCCTACTTCCTGCTCTACAAACTCAAATTTGTAAAAGCGCGAAAAAAATTGAAAATTTTTGAAAAAAGTACTTGCAATTTGAAAACAAGTGTGCTATACTCTCTATCACATTTGAGAGATGAGTCCAAACGGACCGCGTTTTTCAAAGTCGGTGTTTATTACAATGAGGGTCCACCCGTTCCCATCCCGAACACGGTAGTTAAGCTCATTAGTGCCGAAAATACTTGGCTGGAAGCGGCCCGGGAAAATAGGTCGGCGCCGACATCAATAATCCTCAATAGCTCAGTCGGTAGAGCATGCGGCTGTTAACCGCAGGGTCGTTGGTTCGAGTCCAACTTGGGGAGCCAGATGTGATTAAGCCGCCGTAGCAAGATGCGGCGGCTTAATTTAAAATCTGGGCCATTAGCTCAGTTGGTTAGAGCAACCGGCTCATAACCGGTTGGTCCGGGGTTCGAGTCCCTGATGGCCCACCAATTTTAGGGGCATAGCTCAGTTGGTAGAGCAGCGGTCTCCAAAACCGCGTGC
>JAEEUJ010000164.1 GCA_016290515.1 Clostridiaceae bacterium | reverse complement strand
CTATCGGGCTTGAACATCGTTACGTCGGCCTTGTAATTGGTTCCTGCAAGCTGAGTATCAGTGAACTTTTCATAATTGTCACTGTAATAGTTAATGGGATTCTGCTTATAGAGGAACACTCTCAGATCAACATCGTATCCTTCATCGGCGATGTTATAGATATCTATGGTATCTTTTCTGCATTTAACTGTATAGTTCGTTTCGTCTGTATAATCCGCATAATAATCGGGATAATACATGATATAAATCGAAACCGAACCGTCTTTGTTTCTCGGTTCAAATCCACCCGGGAAAATAGAATAAGAATAAGTACAAGCCGCATAACCGGCCGCTCCCGGTGAAGGGCTGTCCGGCCAGGCTTTGACTATCTCTGTCTTGAAGCCTTCATTGTCAAGTTCGTAGTATTTGAACTGATATGTGTAGGAAAGTCTGGCCCAAACAAGTCCATCCGAATCCTTATACGCTTCAAGCCTGATGAATCTCTGTCTGCTTATATAGTCGGCGGGCATTTTGGCGTTAGTCTTCGCTTCGGTCTTATAGACCTCATCGACCATGTAGTCCGGATTTCCGGTCTTATAAAAAGTCTGGCAGAAAACTCCGTCCATTCCCGAATACTTTGCTATCTTCTCGCCGTTAATCAGGTAAAGACCGTGAGAAGTAGAATTCTTGGTCTCTCCGTTTACGGTAAACTGCGCGTCTTCATCACCGCGTGAGAATTCAACCTTGGCATCATAAAGAGCGTTGCCGACCTTTACGTTCTGAAGCGCGACATCAAATCCGCCTTTTTCATCGGGAACAATATCGCCGTCTATATCGAGCTGACCGATGGGAGTAATTGTGGTTCCTGAACTGTCATCGCCGAGAAGCATCGCGGCCGAATTACTGTCAGACACCTGCTGAAATTCAGACATCGGTCGTGCATCCACAGTCTCGAGAATATTCTTACCGGCAAGAGTCGCCTCGCTGATTTCGGTCGCTCTGTTTGATACCTTTGAAGATGTAACAAACGAATGAAGGAGCGGAGTAACCACGACCGCAAGAATTGCGACTGCCGCAATAAGCTCAACAAGGGAAAAGCCCTTGTTATTCTTTTTTAATCTTTTCATGGTGCTTTTCCCACCTTGAGTTGATTTTTATGCTTTACTTGCTGCTTGTTTATCAGCTTGTATGGAACGGATCGTCAACACCGATTCCTACATCCGGAACGGGAACGGGAACATACTCGCTGCCGTCAAATGTAATGAAATACTTTGAAAGGCCGAATGTGGTGTCAAGTTTCGCGCCTTCGGCGTTATAAGTAACGACAAAGTTATCAACAAATGTGACATTGTCACTCTGATTATAAACATAATCGAGATAATTCTTAAGCTGAGCGTAATTCATCTGAGCCGTAAAGCTTGCGCTGACCTGATAACCCTTGCATTCCTGTTTCTTACCGTCAACCACAGTGCTGAAAGTGGCAATTTCGCTTTCATCGCGGAAATTGACTGTATAGAGATCCGCGTTTACCTCTGCTGTAGAATCCATGATATAAACAAGGAAATCTTCGGAATTAATTCCGCGCGGAAGTCTGGAAAGATTTGCAGCTATATTGACTTTACCCTCTGAAGTGCCTCTTTCGTATTCTTTGAGGTTATCATAGTAACCCTGGAGCTCCTTGAGGTGAGCTTCGCGTTCGGTAAGCTGTGAATCAAGTTCTGCATTCTTTGCGGAATAATTCTGATAAACGAGGAAATAAGTAGCGACCAAAATAACAAGACCTACTACAACGAGAATCATGTTGACGTCGCGTAATGATAATTTCTTTTTCATTATTCCTTCCCTCCTTACGCTGCCGGGGTTTCTTCTGTAGCCGTAGTTTCAGGTGCTTGAGTGGTAGTCTCTTCAATTTTATATCTACAATTCAAAGAGAAAGATGCGTTTCCTCCACCATTTTCACCCGCAACAGTTCTGCTTATTGAGCTGACATCGATAACGTTGATTGATTCAAACGATCTACACTGCCTTATTACATTCGCCGCTTCTTCGAACCCGGGAACATTAACATTGAGACTGACGCCTTCATTTGTAAAGTTAGCAGTCAAAACGTTAATATCACTGGGCATCTTTGCTTCCATCTCTTCAAGAAAATCTTTAGCTTCTGCATTGCGAGTAATATGACCGTCTACAAAACTTTGAAGTTCAGTATCTCCTGCTTTATAAATAACATAATCCTGGTATTCTTTCTCGGCGTAGGCGAGCTGATCTATCTGGGCGTTAACCTTATCGAGTTTTGACTTTTTGACAAGGTTGTTGCCGATGAGCCAGCCGCTGAGAGCGAGAGCGATGATAGCACAGATTGCTATCGCAACGATACCGAAGTTATCGCCGTTGATGCCGCCTGATTTCTTCTTACCGGTTCTTGCAACATAATCAGCAGGAAGAAGGTTGAGCGGAGCAACTCTCGCGCCGAGGCAGTTGATATAAATCGAAATATCGTCTATCGAGTTAGCAAGGCTTTTGATATCCTTGATTTCCTCAAGCCAATAAGTATCGGCACCGATAGATTCGAAGATTCTGGTCTTAAGGCCTCTGAGGTGACCGCAGCTGCCAGTGATGACAATCTTCTCAATATTCTTTTCGGTATATTTGCTTCCCTGGAAGAAGTCAACGCTTCTGATGATACCGCCGACTATTCTTGTGAGGGAATCGTCAAGCTCGGGGAAGGGATTCTCCTCGCGCTCGTAGGTGGGAGTGTCATCTCCTCTGATGCCCCACATTGCGGAATTGTCGCCGCTGTCGGCATCCTCTTCCTCAACCTCGGCCGCGCCGTCGTCTTCATCCTCGTCATCGGAGTGGACCCCGTATTCGGAGGCGTCCTCTTCGACGACCGCTTCGCCGTTATCATGTTCATCCTCATCAGAGGTTTTTTTGCGCTGAGCGTGAACGGTGGGGGCGATGTCATCGGCGGTCTCGCTTATTGCGCCGAGTGCCGAAATATATTCGCTGTCTTCCATGCTCTTGAGGCCCATATAGCGGACTATCATTTCATCGCCGCCGATGGGAAGGAATCTCTGGAGCAGGAGCTGACCGTCTTCAACGAAAGTAACGGATGACGAATCTGTGTCAACATTGACATACATATTGACGCCGTCGCCGCCGATGCTTCTGAGCACCTGGAACTGGGAGTTTCCGCTGAAGTCGAGAGCCTGAATAACGAGGCCGGTGTAATCCGCAAGGGCGATATAGCTCTCAATGATTACATTCGGAACCGCAATTACGAGGACTCTGCACTCTTCCTCGGTTCTCTCGAGCAGAATAGCATCGAGCGCGTATTTTGAAGTGTCGATCGGGAGATAGTCGGAAGCGTTTGTCTCGACGATGCTCTTAATCTGGTCATCCTTGACCGCGGGCATGGTAACCTCACGGGTTGCAATCTTGGAGGACGCGATTGAGAAGTAAACGTCGGTCGCTTTGATGTCGCGGTTGCTCAGTTCGCCCATAAGCTTATCGCCCAGGGTAACTTCACTGATAACCTGACCGTCAAGAACACAGCCGTCGGGGGTCGGGAAGGTGAAGCTTTCGCTTATAGCGTAGCCCTTGCCTTTCTTTTCCGAGACGCAGATCTTGACAACTCTTTTGCCGACTTCAATGTTCAGCGTTTTTGCAGCCATAATTCGATCATCCTTTGCTGATAGTTTTTTGTCTCTATACAATAGCAATCGGAATTGCTTAATTGACAATGAGTAATGGGTAATTGGGAAATCTGTCGGGGCGACGGTTTCGGGGTGGGTGTAACGGCTTTTATCCGCGCCTGCAAGTTTTTCTAAATCAAAATAATATTTTATATATAAAAGGGAATAGAATTCCCTTGTTATATTTTCAATTATGCGCCGGTGAGAAGATGCAGATACCACGCGGTGATTTCGCTGCCCCAGAGCGCAGATACCGCTATGCCGAGAGAGAGATACGGACCCATCGCGAGCTGCCTGCCGAGATGGCGTAATTTCATAAGTGAGACATGGATTACAGATCCCGCAATGCACCCGATAACGAGTGCGAGAACGGTGCCTTTGAGGCCCAGAAACAGGCCCGCGGCCGCCATGAGCTTCACATCTCCTCCGCCTATCGCTCCCCCGCCCGAGATAATCAGAATGAGCATAAGTACACCCGAAACTACTACCGGACCGAGCACGATATCGAGGACATTTTCGTG
>JAEEUJ010000163.1 GCA_016290515.1 Clostridiaceae bacterium | reverse complement strand
GAGCTTCGGGCTCATCGATTTTCTTTTTATCTATAAGCAGCCATTTGGCTCTGTTGACGAGTCGGATTTCCGCCATCTTTTCCTCAAGCGTCATTGCTTTTTTCTCACTTTTGCGAAGGCGTTCGCGTACGCTTGTCATCCAACCGATTGCCGTTGTCAGCAGAAGCTTCGTCGCAGGCTTGGAGAGGGTGAAAACACCGTAGCGTGAAACCTTGTCGGTAATCTCCTCAAAATGTTCCGCGCGGATGAAAAGCAGTACGGCGGAGTTGCTGTCGGAACAGATGTCAATCGAAAGGTTCACACCGATGTCGTCGGGAAGCGGTGAATTGATTATCACCAGATCGTAGTCGCGTTCGGCGAGCATACGCTTGGCGCGGCTGACGTTTTCAGCGTTGTGAACGGGCTCAAAGCTGTTTTCGGGGAGAACGGAACGCACAGCGCTGCTGAAGCCCTCAGCGGCGGAAATTATCAGCACGCTGTAGCTTTGCTCTTTAAGGCTCATCGCTTTCTCCCCTTTCTGTAAAATTAGATTAAGTCAGTTACTTTGAATAGATTTCGAGTATTTCAGCGGGAACGTATTTCTTAACGAACTCGCTCTCGGTCGCAAGCTTGCAGGCTTCGGCGAGCGTTTTCGGAAGCTGGTCGTACTCTTTTGTCGTTTCCTCGTCAGCCTTGAACAGATTGATATTCGCGGGATGCGGAAGGTCAAGCTTGTTCTTAAGTCCGTACAGACCTGCGTAAATAAGAAGCGTGAACGCAAGGTACGGATTTGCCGTCGGGTCGGGTGAACGCAGCTCGGCGCGGCGGTATTCGCCGATAGCGGCTGGAATACGAACAAGCTGTGAACGGTTCTCGCTCGACCAGGAAACGAAGTACGGAGCCTTGCTCTGACCGAAACGCTTATATGAATTCTCGGTCGGGTTGAGGAAAACGGTGATATCCTTAACCTTTTCAAGCACGCCCGCTATCATATAGCAGAGGTTTTCGGAATTGTTGCTCGGCTTGACGGACATATTGATATGGAAGCCGTTACCGGGTTCGTTTTCGAGGGGCTTGGCGCTGAAATCTGCATACAGACCGTTTCTGCGCGCAACTGTCCTGACAACGTTCTGGAAGGTGATCGCGTTGTCGGCGGCGGCAAGCGCATCGGAATAGCGGAAATCTATTTCGTTCTGTCCGGGGCCGTCCTCGTGGTGCGAGCTCTCGGGCTTTATGCCCATCTGTTCAAGAGTAAGACAGATTTCACGGCGTATATTTTCGCCCCTGTCCTCGGGAGCGATATCCATATAGCTCGCTTTATCGTAAGGCACGTTTGTCGCATCGCCGTTTTCGTCAAGGTTGAACAGATAGAATTCCTGCTCGGCGCCGAACTGAAAACAGAAGCCTGCATCCTCTGCGGCCTCAACCGCCTTTTTAAGAAGGCTTCTCGTGTCGCACTCGAACGGTCTGCCGTCGGGATAAGTGATACTGCAGAACATTCTGACAACCTTACCGTGCTCCGGTCTCCACGGAAGCGTCATAAGGGTTTCGGGGTCGGGATGAAGCAAAAGGTCGGAACGTGTTTCGTCCCCGAAGCCGTCAATGGATGAGGCGTCAATGGCAATACCGTATTCAAAGGCTCGCGGCAATTCGTCGGGCATAACGGAAATATTCTTCTGCTTGCCGAAAACGTCGCAGAAGGCGAGTCGGATGAACTTAACGTCCTCCTCGTTTACGAATTGCAGCACCTCATTTTTTGAGTACTTCATATAATCAGTCCTTCCTGAAAAGAAATCTAATTTGCTACGTACATTTGCTTGTAGGGATTTTTTGAATCGGGGCTGACGACCGTGAACGGCGAATCAAGCACCTCGTCGATATTCAGCGAGAACAGTCTGCAGTATTCGGTAAGATGCTTTCTTAACTGCTTCAAGTCGTTTTCATCGGCGCGCTTTGCCGTGACCTGATTCGGAAAAACAATATTCTTACAGTCCGAACGCAGATACATTTTTCCGCCGTGCATACCCGTGCAGGTGAAATTACTGACAATCTTTTCCTTTTTTTCAAGGTTAAGCACAATTATCATTCCGCCTGCCTGATATTCGCCGAGGAAGCTTCCCGCAGTTCCGCCGATTATCATAAGAGGAACCTTTTCCCTGTATTCCTTCATATGAATTCCCGCACGGTATCCTGCGTTGCCTCTGACGTAAATCCTGCCGCCGCGCATGGCGTAGCCGGCGGTGTCGCCGATATTACCGTTGACTATAATCTTGCCCTCGTTCATGGTGTCGCCGACCGCGTCCTGCGCGTTGCCGTTGACGGTGATGACGGCGCCGTTGAGGTAAGCTCCGAGTGCATTTCCCGGCACGCCGTTGAGGGTGATTTTCTTATCGGCCATACCCGCCGCAATAAAACGCTGACCGCAACAGTTGTCGAGCGTACAGTCGCGCTTCTGATTACGGATCAGTTCGTTTATAGCAGTATAGTCAAGGCCCTGAACATTTAATTTCATATTATACCACACCTCCGAACTTTTTTCTACGTGTTTCGTCTGAAAACGCGATATTGGACGCTAATTTTTTAAGTGTCTCAAAATCAACAGTTTCAAGCGGTATTTTCTCGCGGATAAAATTGGTGTAGATTCCTGCACGCTCCTTACCGCCTATGATAATAAAGCCGTTAAGATATCCGTCCTTAATGTACAGCTGTTTGACAGAACCGCCTTCAGTCTGCACGTACTTTTCGCCTTCGTATTTTCCGGCGGTCATAACGTTGAGACCGAAAAAGCCTATGGAATTCATAGCGATTGCCTTGTCAAACGCCTCGTACGCGCCCGCCATATTCTCACCGGCGGTAAAACCCTGAAAATACGCGTTGGGCATTATGGCGATAATACGCTTTTCGCCCGAAAGCATATCGTCGCCCTGAGCGCAGTCGCCCGCGGCAAAGATATCGGGAATATCGGTTTTCATATATTTGTCAATTATTATTCCTCTGTCGGTCCTGCAGCCCGCCTTGCAGGCGAGCGCCGTTCTTGCCCTGACGCCTACGGCGAGGACAAGAATGTCAAATTCAACCTCTGCACCGCTCTTCATAAACGCTTTATTTTTATCAAAGCGCTCTACACTGTCGCCGAGCATAAATTCAATGCCGTTTTCCTCAAGCTGTTTCTGCATAACAGATGCACAGCTTTCGTCAAGTATGCTCGACAGAACTCTGTCAGCCATATCGCAGACGGTGATTTTTCCGACTCTTTGTGCTATTCCTTCCGCACATTTAAGACCTATAAGTCCCGCGCCGACTATGAACACCCTTGCCTTGTCGGTAAGCGCCTTTTCAAGTGCGAGCGCGTTATCAAGCGTCATAAAGCAAAACTTCTTTTTCACCGTTTCAAGCCCTTCAAACGGCGGCACGAACGGCGACGAGCCCGTCGCGATACAAAGCGAATCGTAGGCGAATTCGCCCGAGTTTTCGGTATGAACCTTTTTGTGCTTAGAGTCGATGTCGGTCGCTGTATCGTAAACTACCCTGCATTTCATTCTGTCGTAAAAATCCGAAGGTCTGTAGCTCATCTTTTCAATATCGGTCATACCTTCAAGATAGTATGAAATGAGCGGACGGCAGTAGGCAGGGCGTTTTTCGGCGGAGATAACGGTAATCTCGCCTTCACTGTCCTTACTGCGGATGCCCTCAATACATCCGACGGCCGCAACACAGTTGCCGATAATAACGTAATGCTTCACCTTATTCACCTCGCTGTTCATAGACTATCGCTCTGTTCGGACAGCCGCTTACACAGGCAGGCTCTCCGCAGGAATTTTCAAGGCAGAGCTCGCATTTCTGCATAACTCCGTTTTCATTGGGAGCGAGCGCTCCGTACGGACAAACCAGTACGCAGGTAAGACACCCGACGCATTTCTCTTTGTCGATTTTCACGACTTCGCCGTCTTTGGAAATTGCCCCTGCGATACAGCTTTTGACGCATATCGGGTCTGTACAGTGGCGGCAGGAAACGGCAAAGGAAATTCTGTCGTTGCCCTCTATATGAATTCTCGGATAAATGCGTTTTCCCTTCAGGTCCGCCATATCCGTAAGTCCCGAATTGGCAAACGCACAGTTGTATTCGCACAGATGGCATCCGAGACACCAGTCTTCATTTACAAAAATTCTTTTCATTTTTTATTCTCCCGCATGTGAAATACCGAGTATTTCAAGTTC
>JAEEUJ010000162.1 GCA_016290515.1 Clostridiaceae bacterium | reverse complement strand
GTGCTTCTCGGCGAGGTCTGGGAGGACGCTTCGAATAAAATCTCCTACGGCGAGAGACGGCGTTTTCTGCTCGGAAGACAGTTTGACAACGTAATGAATTACCCGTTTGCAAACGCCGTTATCGAGTTTGCGCGCTTCGGAATTGCAGAAAAATTTGCTCAGGAAATTATGGCCGTGGTCGAGAACTACCCCGCGCCTGCAATGAATATAATGATGAATCATATCGGCACTCACGATACCGAGCGTGCAATTACCGCGCTTGTCGGTGAAAGCTGCGAGGGCCGCGACCGCGAATGGCAGGAAAAGCACAACACACTGTCGAAGCGGGCATACAAAAAGGGTGTGGCGCTTCTGAAGCTGGCGAGCGCCGTTCAGTTTATGCTGCCGGGCGTGCCGTGTATTTACTACGGCGACGAAATCGGTATGCAGGGCTATAAGGACCCGTTCAACAGAGCATATTTTAACTGGGACAATCAGAATACCGAGCTTCTTGAACACTACAAAAAGCTCGGCAAAATAAGAAAAGAGCACGCCTGTCTTAAAGAGGGAACGATTAATTTCATTTCCTCAATGCTCGGCTGCGCTGCATTTGAGCGCACGGACGGCGGACAGTCGCTGCTGATTATTGCCAACCGTAACGAGGAGGATATAAGCTACAATCTTCCCGAGCGCTGGCAGAATACGACCGAGATACTGCTCGGAAATAAAGTAACCTATAAGGTCAAGGTTCCTGCGATGAGCGCGGTTATCTTAGCAAAAGGGTGACAAGCACCCCCGCGCCCGCCGACAAAAGCATAAACAAAACACCGCGCAGGGCGCTTTTTATACGCGACTGACGGGTGGCGGGAACGTATGCGCCCGAAAAGGCGCTTATGAATTTTTCACGTAAGCTTTCTTTGCCGAGAGCGGCAAATTCGGGATTTACGAAGAGCAAAGCCTTCTCAAAATATTCGCTTCCCGTATCGTGGATTTCAAGCACCTGCTTGTTTATACCTTTGAGCACACTCGCACCTCCTTGGAATTACAAAATTATTATGGCGGGAGTTTTGGGATTTATTCACACAAAATGACGGCGATTGTTGAGCGTTTTTTGTGTCAATATGGTATTTTTACCAAAATTTTTATTCGCCGAAAATATACGGACAGTATAATCAGTTTTAATCAAAAATGTTCAAAAGAATGTTCAAAATGACGAAAAGAGCCTTGAAAACCGCTTAAAACTACCTTTTTCGAGCATTTTTTTACTTTTGTCAATAACTTTTGTTGAAAACTCACTTATCTACAGGAAGTTATAATCACTTTACAATTTTATACACCTTGTAGTAAGTTTTTAAGTAGTGATAAATAAAAACTTTGTGCAAAATAACAGTTCTGAAAATTAGTAAATCTTCAACTTCAAAAACGGGTGAAACGATGAAGGAAAACTACATAAAAATCAAAACTCCGGACGTCTTTAATCTCGAGCTTATGCTCGATTGCGGTCAGGCGTTCCGCTGGGCAAAGGACAGCGACGGATATATGTGCGGGGTGGTAGGCGACCGCGCTTACCGCATAAAGCAGGAGGGCAATACTCTGACGGTCAACTGCAGCGAAGAAGAGTTCGACAGCGTTCTGCGCGGCTATCTCGATTTCGACCGCGATTATGCAACGCTTGTCAAGGGCTTTTCGTCCGACGCCAATCTGAAAGCGGCGGTCGGCGAGTTCAACGGCATCAGAATTCTCCGACAGCAGCCGTGGGAAACGCTCTGCTCGTTTATTATTTCGCAGAACAACAATATTCCGCGTATCAAGGGTATTATTCAGAGACTGTGCGAGGGCTTCGGAAAAGAAATTGACGGCGGTTTTTACACCTTTCCGTCGGCGGAGAAGCTGTCGGCGTGTACGGTTGAGGACCTGTCGCCCATACGCGCAGGCTTCCGTTCAAAATACATAATCGACGCCGCCAGAAAGATAAGCGGCGGCGAGGTCGATTTCAAAGCGATTGACGAAAATGACATATCTTTCGGCAGGGAAGAGCTTATAAAAATCAAGGGCGTCGGCAAAAAGGTTGCGGAATGTACGCTTCTGTACGGTTTCGGCAAGTTCGAAGCTTTCCCCGAGGACGTCTGGGTTAAACGCATTATGGCGGAAATGTACCCCGACGGTATGCCCGAGTGCACCCGCGGCTTTGAGGGAATTGCGCAGCAGTATCTTTTCCATTGGAGACGCAATTCCGAAAGCTTCAGGTAAAAATTTTTTGAATTTTATAAATTTATGGTTGAGAATTTGCAATTATAAGGTTATAATATAAAAAATATAAAATGGGATTATATGTATAAATACGTTCCTGACAGGAAAGGAAGTTGAGACTATGCTGTTTTCACAGGACATAGGAATAGATCTCGGAACGGCTAACACCCTCGTTTTCGTCAGAGGCAAGGGAATCGTTATCAGAGAGCCGTCGGTCGTAGCGGTTGACGTAAGCACTTATCCGCAGAAGGTTGTCGCGGTCGGCGACAAGGCGAAGCAGATGATAGGCAGAACGCCCGGTTCAATCACCGCCGTAAGACCGCTTAAGGACGGCGTTATTGCGGACTTCGACATAACGTCGGATATGCTTAAGGAATTTATCAGAATGGCAATAAGCTCGTCACCGTTTTCACGTGCGAGAGTGCTTATCTGCATACCCTCGGGCGTTACCGAGGTTGAGCGTAAGGCGGTTCACGACGCCGCACGTTCGGCAGGCGCAAAGTACGTAAGTCTTATCGAGGAGCCCATGGCGGCGGCTATCGGCGCGGGACTGCCCGTTTCCGAAGCAATAGGCAGCATGGTTGTCGATATCGGCGGCGGTACAAGCGAGGTCGCGGTTATTTCCTACGGCGATATTGTTACCGCCCAGTCGGTAAGAGTTGCGGGCGATAACTTTGACGAGGCGATAATCGCCTACATCCGTAAAAAGCACAATCTGTTAATCGGCGAGAGAACAGCCGAAGACATCAAGATAAAAATCGGTTCTGCTTATCCGTATGACGGCGAGGGCGCAATGGACGTAAAGGGCAGAAACCTGCTCGACGGTCTTCCCAAGAATATCGAGATTACCTCCGAGGAGGTAAGAGAGGCGCTTTCGGACCCCGTCAATCAGATACTTGATACGGTTAAGTCAACGCTTGAGAAAACTCCCCCCGAGCTTGCGGCGGACATTATCGACCGCGGTATAATGCTCACGGGCGGCGGCGCGTTGCTGAGAGGCCTCGACAAGCTTATTTCCCTTGAGACCAAGATTCCCGTTCACATTGCGGAAAATCCGCTCGACTGCGTCGTTGACGGTACGGGACTTTGCCTTGAGAATTCGGCGCTGACGGCCAAGAAAAACTACAGCTAAAACTACGAAGGCGGGGCTTCCCCGCCTTATTACACTTTTTTCGCAGGTGAGAGAGAATGAAAACTTTCGTTAAGAGCAAAGCGTTTCGCGTACTGCTGGTAATGGTTATCATATTGCTGGCGGGCATTGCCGTTGCCGCTTCGGGCAGAAACAATGCTTCGCCCGTTACCTCTGCGGTCAGCGCGGTTTTCTCTCCGCTGTCGAGATTTTCTGCATTTGTTTCCGACAAGCTGGGCTCGCTGACGGGCGGCTTCGTTTCGTCAAGCTCATATCGGCAGAGAGTTGCCGAGCTTGAGCAGCAGGTTGCCGACTACCAGTCGAAGCTCGTTGAATACGAAAAGTACAAGAAGCAGGTTGAGGCTTACGAAAAGTTCCTTGAGATAAAGGAGAAAAACCCCGACTATAAATTCACCGCGGGCACGGTTATCGGCAGAGACAGCGCCGACACCTTCGGCTCGTTCAAGCTCAACTGCGGCTCGCTCGACGGCGTGAGCGTCAACGACCCCGTTATAAGCGGTGAATATCTTATCGGCGTTGTAAGTGAGGTCACACCGACGACCTGCGTTGTGCTCTCGGTTTTTGACCCGCAGGTCAACGCTTCGGCTTATGAGATAAGAACGGGCGAGATGGGCTATACCGATACAACCGTTAAAATGGCATCGCAGAACCGTATCAGGTTTGCAGGTCTTACAAAGGAAACCGCGATAGCCGAAGGCGGCATAGTCTGCACCTCGGGCGTGGGCGGCGTTTACCCGCGCGGACTTATTATAGGCACCGTTTCCGAGGTTCTTGCCGAGGAAGGCGACATTTCGTACTATGCCATAGTCGAGCCTGAAATCGATATCGACAAGATTCAGGACGCGTTTGTAATAACCTATTTTGAGGGCAAGGGCGATGCGTAAAACC
>JAEEUJ010000161.1 GCA_016290515.1 Clostridiaceae bacterium | reverse complement strand
TATAAACCGCGTCAACGCCCTCGGCGTTAACGGCTTCTTCAATGGTTTCATAAACCTTACCGCCGTACCAGACCGACAGACTCTTGGCGTCGGATTTATCGTCGGCATACAGAGAAACAATCTTATGAGAACGGCCGCGTATAAGCGCCATCTCGCCCGCAACTGTTCTCGCAAGAGGTCCTGAACCTATAAAACACCAGTTAAAAGTATCAGCCACTTATATCACCCTTTTCTCTGAAAACAACAAAATGTTAAAAATCAATAGCCGAAGCTGCCGTCGAGAGAATCGTCATTCTCAATCCATCTCTTGACGTTGACGATTCTGTACTCATCCTTATCGTCTCTGATTATAACGTGCTCTATACCCGAGTTTATGACAAGACGCTTGCACATAGAACAGCAATTTGCGTCCTCGACATAGCTGCCGTCGGGATTAAGGCCTACAAGGTACATGGTACCGCCCATCATATCGTTACGCGAAGCGGCGATAATCGCGTTGGCCTCAGCGAGAACACTTCTGCAAAGCTCATATCTCTCGCCCCTCGGAATATTCATCTCGTCACGGATGCATCTGCCGAGGTCGCAGCAATTTTTTCTGCCTCTCGGAGCACCCGAATAACCGGTTGAAATAACCTGATCGTTATTCACCACTACCGCACCATAATATCTGCGAAGGCAGGTGCTTCTGTGCGCAACCGCCTCGGCAAGGTCAAGGTAGTAGTTTATTTTATCTCGTCTGTCCATTTCCAACACCCCACAATAATAGTTATAGTATATTTTATCATATAAAATGTATTCCTTCAACTAAATATGCCGAAAATAATCAACAAAATAATTGCACTTCTTTTGTGTATATGGTATTATACCTAAGGTGATTTTATGAGACTTCGCAAATTGAGAAATTTTGAAAAGCGGCACGACAGAGTTGAAGCGATGCGCATCCCCTGCCGTATTCCCGACTTTAATTTAAGCGATACCGACAGTTATTACGAGCCGATTGATTTCAAGGCCGTTTTCGGTAACGGTAATCCGCTTGTTCTTGAAATAGGCTGCGGCAAAGGTCAGTTCGCGGTTGAATATGCAAAGTGCAATCCCGACAAGAACATAGTCGGTGTAGAATGCGCGCCCGGTGTGCTAGTAAAGGCGTGCGAAAAGGCGCTAAACGAAGGCGTTGAGAATGTTCGCTTTCTTGAATTAAAGGCGGAATATCTGCCGATTTTCATTGAGAAAAACAGCGTGTGTGAGATTTACCTCAATTTCAGCACACCTTTCCCGAAAGCACGGCACGAAAAGCACAGACTGACAAGCAAAGAATTCCTTACAATTTATAAAAAGCTGATGACACCCGACGCGTTTATAGCGCAAAAAACGGACAACGAAGCGTTCTTTGACTTTTCGGTTGAGTCGTTTGTACAAAACGGTTTCGAACTCTCAGAAGTTACAAGGGATTTACACAACAGCGGCTTTGAAGGTAATATCGAAACCGAATACGAGGAACGTTTTGTCTCAATGGGTTTACCGATTTACAGATTGGTTGCAAGACTGAAAAACTAAAGCAAAAGCGAGTGAACAAGTCACTCGCTTTTAATTATTTCAGAATCTTTTTGAGGAACTGTCCCGTGTAAGATTTGGCGCATTTTGCGACCTCCTCGGGAGTGCCGCAGACTACGATTTTACCGCCCTTGTCCCCTCCCTCGGGTCCGAGGTCAACGATATAGTCGGCAACCTTGATTACGTCAAGATTGTGTTCGATAACCACAACCGTATTGCCTTTATCGACAAGGCGCTGCAACACACCTATAAGCTTGTGCACGTCGGCGGTATGAAGTCCCGTGGTAGGCTCGTCGAGTATATAAATAGTCTTGCCCGTAGCTACCTTTGAAAGCTCGGTCGAGAGCTTAACCCTCTGCGCTTCGCCGCCCGAAAGAGTTGTTGCGGGCTGACCGATTTTTATATATCCGAGACCGACGTCGTAAAGCGTCTGCAGCTTGCGGTAAATCTTTTTCTGATTTTTGAAGAATTCAAGTCCTTCCTCAACAGTCATTTCAAGGACATCGTAAATTGACTTGCCCTTGTACTTAACTTCCAGCGTTTCGCGGTTGTATCTCGCGCCCTTGCAGACCTCGCAGGGCACGTAAATATCGGGCAGGAAGTGCATTTCAATCTTGTTTATTCCGTCGCCCTGACACGCCTCACAGCGGCCGCCCTTGACGTTGAACGAGAAGCGCGATGCCGTATAGCCGCGCATTTTCGCCTCGGAAGTCGAAGCGTAAAGCTCGCGTATATCGTTGAACACGCCCGTATAGGTTGCAGGATTTGAACGCGGCGTTCTGCCTATCGGCGACTGATCAATGTCAATTACCTTGTCAAGATTATCAATGCCGTCAATACACTCATGCTTGCCTACGGCTTTTTTGGCTCCGTTAAGCTCATTGGCAAGCTTTTTATACAGAATTTCATTTACGAGTGAGGATTTTCCCGAGCCCGAAACGCCGGTAACGCAGATAAACTGACCGAGCGGAAATTCAACGTCGATTTTTTTAAGGTTATTCTCGGCAGCTCCTTTGACAACAAGTGATTTTCCGTTTGATTTTCTTCTTTGCTCGGGGATTTCGATTTTACGTTTTCCCGAAAGATACTGACCGGTAAGGGAATCCTTGCATTTTATGAGGCCGTCAACCTTACCGCTATAGACCACTTCGCCGCCGTGAATACCTGCGCCGGGACCTATGTCAACGACATAATCGGCAGAACGTATGGTATCCTCGTCATGCTCAACTACTATCAGCGTATTTCCAATATCGCGGAGGTTTTTCAGCGTATCGATAAGCTTGTTGTTATCGCGCTGATGAAGGCCTATGCTCGGCTCGTCAAGTATATACAGTACGCCCATAAGCGACGAGCCTATCTGAGTTGCAAGTCTGATACGCTGACTTTCACCGCCCGAAAGTGTGCCCGCTGCACGGGAAAGAGTCAGGTAATCAAGTCCGACGCTTTCAAGGAATGAAAGCCTCTGCTTAATTTCCTTGAGTATTTGCTCGGCTATCATATTCTGACGCTTTGTAAGCTTCAGAGAGTCGATAAATTTAATCGCCTTGCTTATCGACATATCGGTAAATTCAATTATATTCAGCCCGCCCACTGTTACGGCAAGGGCTGATTTTTTAAGCCTCTGACCGTTACATTCGGGACAGTTACACTCGTCCATAACCTGAGTAATCTCATAGCGGGACCACTCGCTTGTCGTTTCATCATAACGGCGCTGAAGATTATTTACAACGCCCTCAAAATCGGTATTGTAAGTGCCGCTTCCGTAAGCGTTTGTTCGCGTCATTTTGATTTTCTTTCCGTCCGTGCCGTAAAGAATGACATTCAGCTGCTTTGCGGTTAAATCCTTAATCGGCGTATCGAGCGAAAATCCGTATTCATCGGCAAGCGCCTGATAGTACATCTGCGCTATCGTACCGCCGTCAGCATTGGACCAGCCCGAAGCGTTGATTGCGCCCTGTCTTATTGACAGGTTTTTGTTAGGTATAACAAGGTCGGGATTGATACGCATAAATACGCCAAGTCCCGTGCATTTGGGACAAGCACCGTACGGATTGTTGAACGAGAATGCGCGCGGGCTCATTTCCTCAATGGTTGTTCCGTGCTCGGGACAGACGAAATTCTGAGAAAAGAGCATCTCCTCGCCGCCGATAACGTCAACTATCAGCGTACCGCCAGACAGATTGCACGCCGTATCTACAGAATCCGCAAGTCGTGAACGGATATCACTGTTTATAACAAGACGGTCAACGATAATCTCAATATTGTGCTTGATGTTCTTGTCGAGTTTGATTTCCTCGGACAGGTCGTAAAGATTGCCGTCAACGCGCGCTCTGACGTAGCCGGATTTACGGGCGGCGTCGAATTCCTTGACGTGTTCGCCCTTACGTCCGCGTACTACGGGCGCGAGTATCTGTATTTTAGTGCCCTCATCGAGCTTCAGCACACTGTCAACTATTGAGTCAACGGTCTGCATTGAAATCTCCCTGCCGCATATCGGACAATGAGGAATACCGATACGTGCGTAAAGAAGTCGCAAATAGTCGTAAATCTCGGTAACCGTACCGACGGTTGAACGCGGGTTTTTAGACGTCGTTTTCTGGTCGATTGAAATAGCGGGAGATAAGCCCTCGATATAGTCAACATTCGGCTTTTCCATCTGACCCAAGAACTGACGGGCATAGGACGAAAGGGACTCTACGTATCTGCGCTGTCCCTCCGCATATATCG
>JAEEUJ010000160.1 GCA_016290515.1 Clostridiaceae bacterium | reverse complement strand
CCCTCATGGCCGCATACACGTACGAACGGCCCGACAGCGGGTCCCTTATGGCTCCTCCTATACAGGTCGCCGCTCCGCCGAAAGGCTCTATCTCGGTCGGATGATTGTGTGTCTCATTTTTGAAGAGCAGCAGCCACGGCTGACTTTCGCCGTCAACGTCAACGGTGATTTTAACCGTGCAGGCATTGATTTCCTCGGACTCGTCGAGCTTCGGAAGCTTGCCGTGAGCCTTTAAATATCTGACGGCAATTGTAGCCAGATCCATCAAGCAAACAGGCTTTGTCCTGCCAAGCTCTTTTCTTACGTTTATATAGTCCTCATAAGCCTTCTGTAAAAGCTCATCCTCAAACTTAACCGAATCAATAACAGTCAAAAAAGTTGTATGACGGCAATGGTCCGACCAGTAAGTGTCAATCATACGGATTTCGGTTATCGTCGGGTCACGGTGCTCGGACTTGAAGTAATTCTGACAGAATTCGATGTCATCGGCATCCATGGCAAGACCGTAATCCTTAACGAACTGCTCAAGCTCTGAACGTGAAAGTTCATTAAAGCCGTCAAGCGTTTTTACGGTTGTGGGGATGTCATATTTAACCTCGAGGGTTTCGGGCTTTTCAAGCGTTGCCTCCCTCGCCTCAACGGGATTGATGACGTACTTCTTAATCTGAGCTATATCGCTTTCGCTCAGATTTCCGTAAAGCGCATACACCTTCGCCGAGCGTACAAGCGGACGCTCGCCCTGCGAAATAATCTGAATACACTGAGCGGCGGAGTCTGCCCTCTGGCCAAACAGACAGGGCAGCAACTCAACCGCAAACACGTCTGCACCGTCAACGTCAATCTCAGCCGTAGCAGTATCAAGCTGCGGCTCGGAGAAAACGGTTTTAACCGAGTAGTCAAAAAGCTCCCCGGTTAAGTTCTGCGCATCGTAGCGGTTAAATATTCTGATGTTTTCAAGAGAGCTGATACCAAGCAAGGTTTTTGCGTCATTGAGCAACGCTCTCGCCTCGTTGTCAAGTCCCTTCTTTTTCTCAACAAATACTCTGTAAACCATAAATGTTTTATTCCTCCAATGCCTTCAGGGCTCTTGCGCCGATGTCGCTTCTGAAGAAGGCGTTGTCAAAATGTATCTTCTTAACCTCGTTGTAGGCTTTATCGATTGCATTTTTCAGCGTGTCAGCGGTTGCCGTAACGCCTAAAACACGGCCGCCGGAAGTGAGCAATTTACCGTTTTCAAGCTTTGCGCCCGCAACAAAAACCTTAGCCTCAAGATTTTCGGGAATCGTGATTTCAAAGCCCTTATCATACTTTACGGGATAACCCTTTGAAGCCATTACAACGCAGGCGGCAAACTCATTTCTGAACTTAACCTCGATATCGGAAAGTCTTTCCTCGGTAACGGCAGTCATAACGTCAAGCAAATCGCTTTCGAGAAGCGGAAGAACAACCTGAGTTTCGGGATCGCCGAAACGGCAGTTGTATTCAATGACCTTCGGGCCGTTTTCGGTAATCATAAGTCCGAAATACAGACAGCCCTTGAAGGTTCTTCCCTCAGCGTTCATCGCCTTGATTGTAGGCAGGAAAATCTTTTCCATACACTCGTCGGCAACAGCCTTTGTGTAGTAAGGATTGGGAGCGATGGTTCCCATGCCTCCGGTATTGAGTCCCGTGTCGTTGTCCCCTGCTCTCTTGTGATCCATTGAAGAAACCATAGGCACAACGGTCTTTCCGTCGGTAAACGAAAGCACGGAAACCTCGGGGCCCGTAAGGAATTCCTCAATTACAATCTTATCGCCGCTCTTTCCGAACTGTTTATCGTTCATAATCGACTTAACGGCATTTTCGGCTTCCTCTCTCGTCTGTGCGATGATTACGCCTTTACCGAGAGCAAGTCCGTCAGCCTTGATAACGGTCGGAATCGGTGCCGTTTTCACATATTCAAGCGCCTTTGCGGAATCGTCAAAGACCTCGTACTCTGCGGTGGGAATACCGTATTTTTTCATAAGGTTTTTTGAAAAAACCTTACTGCCTTCAATTATTGCCGCATTCTTTCTCGGACCGAAGCACGGGATACCCTTTGCTTCAAGCTCGTCAACACAGCCGAGTACAAGCGGATCGTCGGGGGCGACAACGGCATAATCAATGCCGCTGTCAACCGCAAACTTAACTATTGAGTCAATATCCGTCGCAGAAATATTAACACACTCGGCGTCCTTTGCGATACCGCCGTTACCGGGAAGCACATAAATTTTCTCAACATTTTTCTTCTCTTTTAATTTGCTGATAATGGCGTGCTCGCGACCGCCGCCGCCTACAACAAGTAATTTCATAGTAAACTGTCCTTTGAATTAATGATGGAAAAGTCTCATTCCCGTAAACGCCATAGCAATACCGTACTTGTCGCAGGTCTCAATTACAAGGTCGTCACGGATTGAGCCGCCCGGCTCTGCGATATACTTAACGCCGCTCTTATATGCTCTCTCAATGTTGTCGCCGAAGGGGAAGAAAGCGTCCGAGCCGAGTGCAACGCCGTCGCAGGTGTCAAGATATGCTCTCTGCTCTTCTCTTGTGAACGGTGCAGGCTGAACGGTAAAGTATTTCTGCCAGTTGCCGTCAGCGCAGACGTCCTCTTCGTTCTGGTTGATATAACCGTCGATAACGTTGTCTCTCTCGGGTCTGCCGATGTCCTCTCTGAAGGGAAGGTTGAGAACCTTGTCAGCCTGACGAAGGAACCATGTATCAGCCTTTGAGCCTGCAAGACGTGTGCAGTGAATTCTTGACTGCTGACCTGCGCCAACACCGATAGCCTGACCGTCAACGGCAAAGCAAACGGAGTTGGACTGAGTGTATTTAAGCGTAATAAGCGAAATTATAAGGTCACGGATTGCGCTGTCGGGCAGTTCCTTATTGGCGGTAACAACGTTTGAAAGGAGCTCACGGTTAATTTTGAAGTTGTTTCTGCCCTGCTCGAAGGTAATGCCGAAAACCTGCTTTGTTTCCTGCTCCTCGGGAATATAATTGGGGTCAATCTTAACAATATTATAATTGCCCTTTCTCTTGGACTTGAGTATTTCAAGCGCCTCGGGCTCATAACCGGGAGCGATAACACCGTCGGAAACCTCACGCTTGATAAGCTGAGCTGTCGTTACGTCGCAGACGTCCGAAAGCGCAACCCAGTCGCCGAAGGAACACATACGGTCGGTACCTCTTGCTCTTGCATAAGCGCAGGCAAGCGGAGAGTCGTCAAGTCCTTCGATATCGTCAACGAAGCAGGCCTTTTTAAGCTTGTTGGAAAGCTTGATGCCTACCGCCGCAGAGGTCGGGCTGACGTGCTTGAAGGAGGTAACTGCGGGAAGTCCGAGTGCTTCTTTAAGTTCCTTAACGAGCTGCCAAGAATTGAAAGCGTCAAGGAAGTTGATATAACCGGGTCTGCCCGAAAGGATTTCTATAGGCAGGTCGCTGCCGTCTCTCATATAGATTTTTGAGGGCTTCTGATTGGGATTGCAGCCGTATTTAAGTTCAAATTCTTTCATAGTAGTTACTCCTTATTATTTATTCTTATTAACTATTCTTGTTTCGTATTTGCCGGTTTCAACGTCAATGAATCTTACGAAGAGCGAAACCTTGTTGTCAGCGTTGAGGTTTTCCCATACAAGCTGAGTCATGGCATCGATATCCAGGTCGGGAAGCTCAACCGTCTTGGGCTCGCCCTCAAAGCTCGGAAGCGGATTACCGGCCGCCTTGTAGGTGTGAATGAACTTAGCTTTGCCCGCAAGCGGATTCGAGTAAGCATAGGTGAATCTCTCGCAGGAATCGGGATTGCCGTCGGCTGATTTGAGTATTGACAAAGCGTAATTCATATCGCCGCCGTCAAGTCGGATAATACCCGAAATTCTGGGCGTGAAATTGGGAGCATCGTCCTCGAACTCTCTTGTGCGGAGAGCCTGCTCGAAAGTGTACTGCTTGTCCATGAGCTCATAGATAGTATCGGTCTGGTCGCCGTTTGTAACGATTGTTTTACCCTCAAATTTAAGAACGGGATTATAAATAATAAGGTGGGGGTCAACCATTTTGCTTTCATCAAAAGCCTTGGTCCGAATTCCGCCGCGGTCGTTTTCTTCAAAAATTCTGTTGCGGGAATTCACGCTTCTGCCCATGATAAAATAGGCAGTCACAGCAGACTTGCCGTCAGCCGAACGGCCGATGACAATGCCCCGTCCAGGGTAGGAGTTGCCTTTCAGTTCTTCATAAATATCGAGCGTTTTCATGGTTGGTTTCC
>JAEEUJ010000019.1 GCA_016290515.1 Clostridiaceae bacterium | reverse complement strand
TTTAAGCTGCCTAAGTATGCTCACACACCGCAGGTTATGAAAATCGACGAGGAGGACGGCACCAAGCGTAAGCTTTCAAAGCGCAAGGACCCCGAGGCTGCGGTCAGCTATTTCGTTGAGGAGGGCTACCCGAAGGAGGCTCTGATTGAGTATCTTATGGGACTGCTCAATTCCTCTTTTGAGGACTGGCGCAGGGCGAATCCCAAGGAAGATGTAATGAACTTCCCGTTCAATCTCAAGAAGATGAGCGCAAGCGGCTGTCTGTTTGATCTTGTAAAGCTTAACGACATAAGCAAAAACGTTATTTCGGTTATGAACGCCGAAACGGTATATAATCTCGTTGCCGACTGGGCAAAAGTTTACGACAGCGAGCTTTACGCACTTCTGAGCGCCGATCCCGAAAAGGCGAAGGCGATACTCAATATCGACCGCGAGAATCCCAAACCGAGAAAGGATATCGCAAAGTGGTCCGAGGTCAGGGATTACATAAGCTATATGTACACCGAGCTCTACAAAGAGAATTATGAACTGCCCGAAAACATCGCATACGGCGATGCGGCGGCGATAATTGAAAAATACAAAAAGGCATTCGACATTAACGACGACAAGCAGCAGTGGTTCGAGAGAATAAAGGCGCTGTGCGAGCCGCTCGGATTCACGCCGAATGTAAAGGAATACAAACAGAATCCCGACGCTTACAAGGGACACGTCGGCGACGTTTCAACGGTTATAAGAGTTGCGCTGACGGGCAGAACGAATACGCCCGACCTTTACTCCATAGAGTACATCCTTGGTAAGGATGAGGTCGCGAGCCGACTTGAAAAAGCCGAAGTTTTTTACAGGGAGGGAAAATGATGGACGAAAACAACGTAATGGCTTCGAATTTTATTCACGATTTTATTGACGAAGACCTTGAAAACGGGGTGTATAATCACGTCCAGACCCGTTTCCCGCCTGAGCCAAACGGTTATCTGCATATAGGACACGCGAAGGCTATCTGCATAAATTTCGGCACTGCGGAAAAGTATAAGGGCGTCTGCAATCTCCGCCTTGACGACACAAACCCGCAGAAAGAAGACGTTGAGTACGTTGAGTCTATTAAAGAGGACATTCAGTGGCTCGGCTTCGAGTGGAAGGAATGCTTTTTCGCTTCGAGCTATTTCGACTTCATTTACGAGTGCGCGATAAAGCTTATCAACAAGGGTCTTGCCTACGTTGACGACCTTACCGCTGACGAGATAAGAGAGTACAGAGGCACTCTCACCGAAGCGGGTAAGAACAGTCCTTACCGTGACAGAAGCATCGAGGAAAACCTCGACCTGTTCAGGAGAATGACCGACGGCGAGTTCGAAAACGGAGAGCGAGTTCTCAGAGCCAAGATTGATATGGCTTCGCCCAACATCAATATGCGCGACCCCGTTATATACAGAATTGCTCATATTTCCCATCATCAGACGGGCGACAAGTGGTGCGTTTATCCGATGTACGACTTTGCGCATCCGCTGTCCGACGCGAGAGAAGGCGTTACGCACTCTCTGTGCTCGCTTGAATTTGAAAATCACCGTCCGCTTTACGACTGGTTCCTGCAGGCGTGCGAAATAGAATGCCCGCCCAGACAGATTGAGTTTGCAAGACTTAATCTCAACTACTGCTTAACCAGCAAGAGAAAGTGCCTGGCGCTTGTAAACGAGGGCATAGTCGACGGCTGGAACGACCCGAGAATGGCAACCTTAAGCGGTATGCGCCGCAGAGGTTATCCGCCGAAGGCTATCCGCGATTTCTGCGAGAAAATCGGCGTTTCCAAGGCCTATTCGGTAGTTGATATGAACTTGCTTGAAAGCTGTGTGCGCGACGTTCTCAACGATACCGCGCCGAGAGCTATGGCGGTACTCGACCCGATAGAACTTGTAATTGAAAACTACCCCGAGGGACAGAGCGAGGAAATCGAGGTTGACGTTCATCCCGACCATCCCGAAATGGGAAAGAGAAAGATGACCTTCTCGAAAAAGCTCTTTATTGAGCGTGACGACTTTATGGCGGAACCCGTCAAAAAGTATTTTCGTCTCTTCCCCGGCAACGAGGTAAGGCTTAAGGGCGCTTACTTCGTAACCTGCACGAATTACGATACCGATGAAAACGGAAACGTCGTACGTGTTTACTGCACCTACGATCCTGCGACTAAGGGAGGCGATTCTCCCGACGGCAGAAAGGTCAGAGGCACCATCCACTGGGTAAGCGCCGACGACAGCTTTACGGCCACAGTCAATATGTACGACAGACTTTTCAACGTTCCGAATCCCTCGGACGAATCGGCAGGCGACTTCAAGTCAAACCTCAATCCCGATTCGCTTGTCGTGCTGAAAAACTGCCGCATAGAAGGCGGACTTAAGGGCACAAAGCCCGGCGACGTTTATCAGTTTATGCGTAAGGGCTATTATTGCGTTGATATTAATTCAACCGACGATAATGTTATCTTCAACCTCACGGTTGCGCTTAATTCATCCTGGAAATAAAGGAGAATAATTATGAGTAAAGAAAAAACACCGAAAATTAAAAGGAAAACAACCGGCTTTGATATTGTTTCAAGAGTTATAACATGTGTGTTTGCGGCTGCAATTCCCGCTGCACTGTATTTTCTTAATTTGATTTTTTATGAATTTCAGTCTCCTCTGTTTCAGCTTATTTCTTCACTTTCCGGAAAAACCGAGGACACCGGTATCACTTACGGCTATATCAGTGCGAGTAAGGTGGTAAAAGACATAATTCCGTTCTTTAAGAGCGAAACTTCTTCCGAGAACAGCTTTAATGCAGCTGAGCTCTGGGCAGCGTTTGAACCTTTACATAAGGCTATTTACACCACTATTGCTCTTTTTGCGGTTGCGGTAGTGATAGTGCTGGTAATATTCTTTATATCCTGCTTCTCAAATTCAAAAACGCTTCCGCTTGCACTCTCGGCATTGGGTATGATAATAGGTGTTTCATTAGCGTTCGCGTTCAGACATGTTACGGCTCCGATTGTCAGCGGTGATTTTCACATTACGGGAACGGTGCTCAACTTCGTGCTCGGATCAATTTTCGGCAGTTCGGGCGGGGCGGCGCTTATAAGCACACTGGCTAGCGCAGTTTCCGATTATGTTATTCAATTCACCACAATCAATCTCAGCACAGCTTGGGTTGTAATGCTGATATGCTTTTTCTGCATCTTCATCTGGAACGGCGCAGTACTCCTTATGTCACTCGGTGAGGACAAGAAAGAAAAAAAGAATCCGCACGATAATAAATAAATTGAATCATAACATTTCCCGCAGGATGTTTCCTGCGGGACTTTTTTGAACAATGAGGTAAAAAAAGAGCAAAACCACATCATTTCGTTAAAAAGTTTATAAAAAACCACAAAATATTGTATTTTTATGTTGTAAAACGGTATTTCTTTGTGATATAATGTACAAGTATAATAGTATATTTATGTGTTGAGGAAAGTTTGATTATGAACGACAGCGAAAGAGTCAGGGACGACCTGCTCATCGGCAGAAACGCCGTTACCGAGGCGCTTAAGTCCGAGAGGGAAATTGACACGCTCTTTTTACAGAGGGGCAACCCGAATCCCGCGCTTCTGAGACTGGCGTCGCTTGCGCGTGAAGCGGGTGCGGTTGTCAAAGAGGTTGATATAAAAAAGCTCGACTATATGTGCGCGGGAGGCAATCATCAGGGCGTAGCGGCCTATGTTGCGGCGCACGAGTATTCAAGCGTTGACGATATATTGGCTTATGCCGACGAAAAGGGCGAGGAGCCGTTTGTAATAATCTGTGACGAAATTGAGGACCCGCACAATCTCGGCGCTATAATCCGTACGGCAGAGTGCGCGGGAGTGCACGGGGTTATAATTCCAAAGCGCAGAAGCGCCACGCTCAATTACACCGTCGGCAAGACCTCGGCGGGCGCGCTCGAATATATGAAGGTTGCGCGAGTTGCCAATCTTGCAAATGAGATTGATTTGCTCAAGGAAAAGGGCTTCTGGATTTACGGCGCCGATATGGACGGCGAGGACTATAAACACGTCAACACCGACGGCAAGGTCGCGCTGGTTATCGGCTCCGAAGGCAACGGACTGGGCAAGCTCATCCGTTCAAAATGCGATGTAATAATATCGCTTCCGATGAAGGGTAAAATTAATTCTTTGAATGCATCGGTCGCGGCCGGAATATTAATGTACGAAATATCATCTAAGAGATAGAATCGGGGTGTGAAGGAATTGAATAACGATAATTTTTCAATCGACGAAATACTCAATGATGTTAAGCGCCTTACGGGTCAGGATACAGGGGAGGAAAAGCTCTGGTCACTGGCTGAAATTGACGCTTTGCTCGGTGACGATAAAAAGGCAGAGGAGACTGAAACCGTACCTGTCGAACCCGAAGCTGCAGAGGAATATGATGACGCAGTGTCCCTGATGGACTTCGCCAAGGAGCACGCAATTGACTACAATATTGAGGCTGCTGCTGAGGCGCTTGCGACTGAAAACGATCAGGACGTTGAGGACTTTATAAATGAGTTCGTTGACGGCGACGAGGAGAAAGAAACTGCCGCACAGCCTGTTGAAGAGACCGCAGAAGAAGATGTCGGAGAAAACCAATATTCCGAATATACCGATTATCTCGAGAATGAGGAAATCGAGCCGCTTATTGACAGCGTTGACGACTCGGAAACAACTGACGAGGAAACGCAGGACGAAGAAGAGGAATACGTTCCCGGCCAGATAAGCATTGAAAAGACGAGAGTTTTCAACGAAATAGACGCGAGAAGCGAAACCAAGGAAGACATTGACCATCAGATTGGCGCTCTCAAGATAATCAGAACGGGCGAGATTCCCGTTTCGGGCGGCATGGAGCAGGATCCGTATCGCGAGAGATTTTTCAACAAGCCCGAGCTTGCCATCGAAAAAACTCAGGAGCATAAGGACCTTATCAAGGACCTGCCGCAGAAAACTATCGAGAGAACGGGCGTAATCGTCAAGAAAAATCAGTTTGATAAGACGGGTGAGGACGGACTTTCGCCCGTTCCGACGTTGGTTGATCCCGCTGACGAATACGACGCACAGAGACGCCTTGAAATGGAAACTCAGCAGGGTGGCATAAGACGCGTTCTTCCCGAGGACGAGAATCAGATTATGCTCGAGGGCTTCGGCGAGGAAGAGGAAGTTGAGATAGTCAGCGAGGAGGTTACCGAGGCTAATCTGCGCAAGCTTCGCAAGGAAAAGGCAAAGAATTTCAGACTTTTCCCGAATCTGCTTGACGACGAAATCCCCGATTATGAAGAGGATGAAGAGCAGACCGAGGAAAACATCGATAACGAAAAAACGCGCAGGGTTTCCGTTGAAGAAGCCGAGGAGCTTGAAGCTGACGAATCTGCGACGGCAGAAGAGCTTGACGAAGACGATGACGTTAAGATTTACGAGAAAAAGCTTGAGGACAAAGAGAATATCAGAGTTGAGCGCGAGTTCTTCGGTCCAAAGGACGCGCACGCAGTTTACGGTATTTTCTTAAAGCAGAAAAGCAAGAAAAAGACGAAGCTGATAGTTTCCGTGCTCGGACTTGCATTACTGCTTATAGGTGCAATTTCAACATCATTCTTCGACAGCTTTATGCTTTTCGGTTCAAGCGTAACGGTTTACTCTGCGGTCAATCTGATCGTACTTATTGCAGTAGCCGCATTTAACTATGATGCTTTTGCCGATGCAATAGAGAAGGCGAAGAAAAAGAAGCTTACCGCGTCGACCGCTCTGAGCCTTTCGCTTATAATAGGTGTTATTCAGACCGCTGTTTCGTTTGCATTCCCCGATTACGTTGCGGGCGGAACTCACCTTTATGCGGCAGTTGCACTGTTCCCCGTTATGATGATAAATCTTGCGGACTTTATCAAGGTCAGCACCGACCTTGACAATTTCCTGCTTATCAACAGTAACCGCGACGGCTTCTATGCCGCCAAGTCGGTTGACGACGAGGGCGTGGCGTTTGAAATCGGCAGGGGACTTATGATCAAGGAACCCGATGTAAGATATTCGTCAAAGGTTAACTTCCCTTATAAGTTTGTTGAAATGACCAGGGCAGTAGATCCGACAGCCGAAATATATAAGCTTGTAATTCCCGTAGCTGCCATCGCGGCGGCGGTAGTCGGACTGTTTTCGTGGATTATAAACAAGAGCGTTTTTGTCGGCGTTACCTCGCTGACGGGTGTGTTCTTAATGGGTATGCCCTGCGCTCTCGGTGTTGCGCTGTTTGCGATGCTTATGAAGGTTAACAGAGGGCTCAATATTGACGGCTCAATGATTTCGGGCTACGAAGCGGTTAATAACTCGCTCGAAGCCAACGCCGTAGCAATTGATGCGCACGATCTGTTCTGCAACGGCAACGCAAACATTTACGGCATCAAGCTTTTTAACTCAATGAGAATTGACGAGGCTATACTTTATACGGCTGCTGTTGTTACACAGTCCGACGGTGCGCTGTCCGAGGTTTTCAACACTATTATCCTTGATAACAACGATATGCTTCCGCCGGTTGACTCGCTCGCTTATGAAGAGAAGCTCGGCTGCTCGGGCTGGATATACAATTACAGAGTGCTTGTCGGTAACCGCGATTTGCTTCTCAAGCACAACGTTGAGGTTCAGTCCAAGGACGAGGAGGCCAAGTTCACCGCCGACGGCAGACAGCTTATCTACCTTGCGGTTGAGGGCAAGGTTTCGGCTATGTTCGTCGTAGGCTACAGCGTTGACGGCGAGATTTCCAAGTATCTGCGTTCGCTTGAAAAGGCGGGTATAAGCATACTCGTAAGAACGAGCGATCCCAATGTAACCGACGAGCTTGTCGAGCAGGCATTCGCGCTTCCGCGCGGCTGCGTTAAGGTTATCAGCCCCGTCGCAGGCGTAATGTATAAGGAACTCACCGAGACCGAAGCTCAGAACGAGCCGTGCAGAATTCTTCATAACGGCAAGGTTCAGTCCTTCCTGTCGACCTTCGTGACGGCGCTTTCCGTTAAGGAAAAGAGCAAGATGATAACCGTGCTTCAGTACATAGGTATCGCGATGGGAATACTGCTTATGGCAATGTTCTCGTTCACGTCGGGCATATCGCAGGCGGGTACCTTCCAGATAATTCTTTTCGAAGCAATCTGGTCGGCTGTCGTCGTGTTCGCGCCTCAGCTGAAAAAATAGAAGTATAAAAACAACGGTCGGATTCAGACGAATCCGACCGTTTTGTTATCTGATTATTTATTAAGTCCTCTGACACGCTCAATCTGCTTCAACACATTTTGCGGAGCGGGACCGCCCGATGACGTTCGGTTGTTTACACAGTTGTCAAGATTAATCGCTTGGTAAACGCCCTCGTCGAAGCTCTCGCAGATTTTTTTGTATTCCTCAATCGGAAGCTCCTCGAGCGTCAGTCCCTTATCAATACACAGAGCGACAAGCTCGCCCGTCGCCTTGTAGGCGTCGCGGAAGGGTACGCCCTTGGAAACGAGATAGTCGGCGCAGTCCGTGGCGTTGATAAAGCCGCCCGCCGCCGCTTTTCTCATATTTTCGGGAATCGCGGTCATCGTATCGAGCATCGGAATAAATGCCGTAAGGCACATTTTGACCGTATCAAAGGCGTCAAAAATCGCCTCCTTATCCTCCTGCATATCCTTGTTATAGGCGAGGGGAAGTCCCTTCATAACCGTAAGAAGCGTCATAAGGTCGCCGAAAACCCGTCCCGATTTGCCGCGCACAAGCTCGGTGATGTCGGGATTCTTTTTCTGCGGCATAATTGACGAGCCGGTTGAAAACGCGTCGTCAAGCTCAACGAATTTGAATTCCCACGAGCACCAGAGTATTATCTCCTCAGAAAAACGCGAAAGATGGACCATAAGTATCGACAGCGCCGCAGCAAGCTCAAGGCAGAAATCTCTGTCCGAAACACCGTCGAGCGAATTCTCGCAAACTCCGTCAAAGCCGAGTGCGTCGGCAACGGCCTTGCGGTCTGTGTTATAGGTCGTACCTGCCAGAGCGCAGGAGCCTAACGGCGAGTAATTCATTCTCGCCTTTGCGTCGGCAAGTCTCTGCTTGTCGCGAAGAAGCATCTCGGCATAGGCCATAAGATGATGCCCGAAGGTGATAGGCTGAGCGCGCTGTAAATGAGTGTAGCCGGGCATAACGGTACCGCTATACTTTTGCGCTTTATTGCAAATTACGCCAATAAGCTCGGTAAGCTGAGCATATACTGCGTCGCATTCCTTTTTGAGATATAACCGTATATCGAGCGCAACCTGATCGTTACGGCTTCTCGCGGTGTGAAGGCGTTTGCCCGCCTGACCGATACGCGCAGTAAGCTCGCCTTCAACGAAGGTGTGAATATCCTCTGCGTTCGGGTCTATAAGCAGAGCGCCGCTTTCAATTTCAGATTTAATTTCGTTTAAGCCCCTGACTATCTGTGCGAGGTCGTCGGCGCTTATAATGCCCTGAGCAGCGAGCATGGTCGCGTGGGCGATACTGCCGTCAATGTCCTCTTTATACATACGGCTGTCAAACGAAATCGAGGAATTGAAGTCGTTGGTCTTTTCGTCTAATTCTTTTTTGAATCTGCCTTTCCAGAGCTGCATATTATCAGTCCTTTATACCAAAATGTCGGGAGCGAGCTCCCGACTGCTTTTGTTTATTATATTATTTCTTGAGCTTTGCGTCAAGTTTTGCCTTAACCGAAATCGGAAGACCGTAAAGATTGATGAAGCCCTTTGAATCCGCCTGATCGTAAACCTCGTCCTCGTCGAAGGTAGCGATTTCGGGGTCATACAGTGAATAGGGGGAGGTAACGCCCGCATTCATAATGTTGCCCTTGTAGAGCTTGAGCTTAACGTCACCCGTAACGTTTTTCTGAGTTGACTTGACGAATGCTACAATAGCCTCGGTAAGAGGTGTGTACCACTGTGCGTTGTAAACGAGCTCGCCGAGTTTCTGGGCTACGAGCGCCTTGTAGTGCATTGTCTCTTTGTCGAGCGTGATTGTCTCGAGTATCTCATGCGCTTTGTAGAGAATTTCACCGCCGGGAGTCTCATAAACGCCCCTTGACTTCATACCTACAAGACGGTTTTCAACGATATCGAGAAGGCCTATGCCGTTAGCACCGCCGATTTTGTTAAGCGTTTCAACGAGCTCAACTGCGCCCATGGTCTTGCCGTCAACGGCAGTCGGAACGCCCTTTTCAAAGTGCAGCGTGATATAGGTCGGCTTGTCGGGAGCGCTTTCGGGAGATACGCTCATCTCAAGGAAGCCTTCCTTATTGTACTGTGGCTCGTTTGCGGGATTTTCAAGGTCAAGACCCTCGTGCGAAAGGTGCCAGATGTTCTTGTCCTTTGAGTAATTTGTTTCTCTGTTTATCTTGAGCGGAACGTTGTGCGCCTCGGCGTAGTCGATTTCCTCGTCACGCGATTTGATATCCCACTCACGCCAAGGAGCTATGATGGGCATATCGGGCGCGAACGCCTTTATAGTCAGTTCAAAACGAACCTGGTCGTTACCCTTGCCCGTACAGCCGTGACAGATGGCATCTGCGCCTTCAGCCTTGGCTATTTCAACGAGCCTCTTGGCGATTGCGGGACGCGCAAAAGCAGTACCCAGAAGATAACCCTCATACTTCGCATCCGCCTGAACGCAGGGGAACACGATTTCGGTCAGGAACTGTTCGGTGAGGTCCTCAACGTATAACTTGGAAGCACCCGTCTTAAGTGCCTTTTCCTCAAGGCCGTCAAGCTCGTCCGCCTGACCTACATTACCGGAAACCGCGATAACCTCGCAGTTATTATAGTTTTCCTTAAGCCACGGAATGATAATCGAGGTATCAAGTCCGCCGGAATATGCCAATACAACCTTTTTGATGTTTTCCTTGTTCATAACAAAAATCTCCTTGATTTAATTAACTGTAATGAATTATACACTGTTTTTGCATAATGTCAAGCACTTTTTGTATAAATATTCAAAAATATTTGAATTTTATGAATATTTGTGCAGTTTTAGGCTGAAATAATGAATATTGTTATCCTCAGAAGCAAAACAGGCCTGAATATCAGGTCTGCTCTGTGTTTTCCTCATCTTGTTCAGGCTCTTCGTCTTCGGGCTCTTCTGCCTGCGGTGCTTCGCTGCCGGGAGCGAGAATTCTAAGAGCAAGGGGATAAAGCAACGGAATCTTGTCCTTGCGCTTGAATTTACCCAGAACCTTCTGGGCCAGCTGCGGCAGTCTGCCCTGATCCTCAGCGGCCGCCTGCTGCTCCTGCTCTCTGAGCATTTCGACGTATTTATCGTACGCCGTTTTCAGGACGTTTACAAACTCGTCCGCTTCATAGAGCTTGACGCGTTCAACGCCGAGCACTCTTGCGAGGTCCTCAAACTGATCAACCGTGTCGTAGCCGTAGCGGCCAATGAGAAGCTGATATTCGTCCTTTTTGAAATAGTAGTCCTTGCCGAACAGTTCGCCGAACGCCTTTTTGGTGTCGTAGTAGCCCATCTCCATACGGCGTTCGTTCATATCTTTATCAAACTCAAACGCCGCGCCGAGATCCTCGGGAACGTAGGGTCTGATATAAACTATGTTAGCGCACGACCAGTCCTCCTTGTGTGCCATACCCTTGCGCGAGGAGATATCGATAACTATCAGCCGGTGATAACCGTGACGGCGAAGAATGCCCAGCGGCGCGTTGTCGTAAACGCCGCCGTCGAGATACTGGGAGTCGTCGGGACCCTGCTTGTTAAGGCCGGGGAAGCGCGCCGACGCCATAATGTAGTCTATCATCGTGCCCTCGGGCATATCGCTTACGAAAAGCTCGACGGGTTTCATATTGTTAAGGTTAAACGTTACGATAGCCAGCGGAATATTTGAAGCGCGGACTGCTTCCTCGCTGATGTTATCCTCAACTATCTTTTTTGCGGGACTTATATCAATACCGCCGTTTCTTAAAACCTCATAGAAAATCTGCGGCATGTTGCTTAAGCTGAAAAGATTGTCGCCCGACTTTAATTCAAACGGCAGATTGATACCGTTTGACACCTCGGCATTTGACCAGAAACGCATTGCCGTCTCAAAGCTGCCCTGAGCCATAAGCGCGCCGTTGATAGCGCCTATTGAGGTGCCTGCGATGGCGTTAAATTCGATGCCGAGCTCACGCAGAGCGCGCCATGCGCCTATCTGATAGGCGCCCTTTGCACCGCCGCCTGCAAGCACTAAACCGTATGTCTGTTGCATACTATCACTTCCTAACAGATAAATTATATAACTTTTTTTGAAAATTTCAATACATTTATATTGAAATAATAAACACAAATGTGATATTGTGTTTGTATGAAGTACGACGTTGAAATCATCCGTTCAAAACGCAAAACTCTGTCGCTTGAAATCAAGCCCGACGGACGTATTGTTGCGCGCGCTCCTTTAAGAATGAAGGACAGAGAGGTTGAAAGGTTTATAGACAGCAAAGAGGACTGGATTGAAAAGCATCTTGAAAGGCTGAAAAGCATACCCGAAGCCGAAAAACTGACCGACAGCGAAATTAATGAACTCAACGAAAGAGGAAAGGCGTATATTCCTCAAAGGGTTGAATACTACGCAAGCCTTATCGGTGTAAGCTATAACAAAATAAGTATTAAACCGCTTCGCTCAAAATGGGGCAGCTGTACGTCGAAGGGCAATCTGAGTTTCAACTGCCTTCTTATGCTCACGCCGCCCGAGGTTATAGACAGCGTGGTTGTGCATGAGCTTTGCCACAGGCTTGAGATGAATCACTCAAAGAAGTTCTATGCACATGTATTGAAAGCGTTTCCCGATTACAAAAGGCACAACAAGTGGCTGCGTACTAACGGCAGCGCAATTATAAAGAGAATTAAATAAGGACTTGCAAGCAAAATCACACCGCTTCATATACTGTTTTGAAGGGTGTGATTTTTATGTTTTCAATTCTTTCGGCAGTGTTGTCGAATATGCTGTTTCTGATGCTTCATCTCGAGAACGCGGGCTCGTTTCCGAAACCGCTGACGGCCGCACAGGAGAGAGAAGCGCTTGAAAAAATGAAGCAGGGCGATGCGTCGGCACGCGATAAGCTCGTTGAGCACAATCTTCGGCTTGTGGTACATATTATCAAGAAATACTATGCCAACTATTCCGACCAGGACGACCTTATTTCAATCGGCACGATAGGCCTTATCAAGGCGGTCAACAGCTTTGACAGCGATAAGGGCACGCGCCTTGCGACCTATGCTTCGCGTTGCATTGAGAACGAAATACTTATGTACTTCCGCAATCAGAAAAAGAGCGCGCAGGACGTCTCAATGAACGAGCCCATAGACATTGACGCTCAGGGCAATCCGCTGACGCTCTCCGAGATAATCTTTACCGACGACACGATAGTAGACGATATCGACAAAAAGCTGAAGCTTGAAAGACTTCGTCAGGCGGTTGCGGGTATTGAAGACCCGCGCGAAAAGCTGATTATCGTAAGGCGTTACGGACTTGACGGCAGGATGCCCCTGACTCAGCGTGAAATTGCAAAGCAGCTGAATATATCGCGTTCGTACGTTTCGAGAATTGAAAAGAAGGTGCTTCACAATCTGCGCAAAGCTTTTGACGGAGATTGAAGAATGTGCTAAAATAGCCGTATGGTTAATGATGTATTAAAAATGAATTCCTCATGGGAGGAACTGAAAAGCACAAGCCTGCCGATAGTGCTTTACGGCACGGGAAACGGAGCCGATAAAGTAATCGACGAGTTTGAAAGGCTTGGAATAAAGCTGTCCGGCGTTACTGCCAGCGACGGCTTTGTACGCATGCGCAGCTTTCGCGGCTTTGAGGTTAAACCCTTTGGTTTCTTTGAAAAGGAATACGGCGATTTTATCGTTATTATCGGCTTCGGTACGAACCGTGACGAGGTAATTGATAATATAAAAAGCATTCGTAAACGTCACAGAGTGCTTGTACCCTGTGTTCCCGTTTACGGCGGCGAAATCTTTAACCGTGAGTTTATGGAAAAGCACGAAAAGGAGTTCGAAGCAGTTTACTCCATGCTTGCCGACGAAAAATCAAAAGAAGTGTTTGAGGATTTTCTGAAATTCGAACTTACCGGTGAGCTTGATTATCTTTTTAACAGCGAAACCGACAAGAGCGAGGCTTTTAACAATATACTCAGTCTCGGTGATAACGAAAGTTATCTCGACCTCGGCGCTTATCGCGGTGACACGGTTGACGAGTTCCTGAAATATACGAATTCGCACTACGCTTCAATAACTGCGCTTGAGCCCAATAAAAAGAGCTTTGAAAAACTGAAGGCGCACACATTGCATCTTAAAAACTGCAATGCGCTTAATCTCGGCATTTACAGCTCGCACTGCTCTCTCAGCTTCGACAACGATTGCGGCCGGGGAAGCGCCGCAGTCCTCAGCGAAAGCGGACAAGCCGTAACTGGCGTTGACCTGCTTTCGGCTGAACTGAACACCGCTTTCAGCTACATAAAAGCCGACGTAGAGGGCTGTGAATATGAAATGCTCATCGGCGCGGAGAATACACTGAAAAACTGTAAGCCAAAGCTTAATATCGCCGCATATCACAGAAGCGGGGATATATTCAGACTACCCCTGCTAATCAAAAAAACAAATCCCGAATACAAAATGTATATTCGGCATCACCGTTATATACCTTGCTGGGATCTGAATTATTACTGCATATAAAAAACCTGCTCAACTTTATGCTGAACAGGTTTTTCTTATTTCTCTTTGTAATTCGGAACGAGTTCCTTTAAGAACTGTCTTGCATCGTCGGGATTCATAGTCGGTATCGCGTTTATGTGTTAAAGCAACGCATCGTCGTCAAAATCGGTAGGAGCAGTGATGAAAATCTTATTGTTTTCGGTCTTGTGCATTCCTTCCTCTTCGCTGGGAAGAATAAGCTCCTCGTAAAGCTTTTCGCCCGGACGCAGACCCGTGAACTGAATGTCAATGTCAACATAGGGTTCAAAGCCTGAAAGTCTGATAAGCTTTTCTGCGAGCGAAACAATCTTGACGGGCTCGCCCATATCAAGAACGAAAATCTCCCCGCCCTTTGCCAGACCGCCTGCCTGAACGACAAGCTGCGCCGCTTCGGGAATGGTCATAAAGTAACGCGTGATATCGGGGTGCGTTACCGTCAGCGGGCCGCCTTTTTTCAGCTGTTCCTTGAACAGCGGGATAACGCTGCCGTTTGAGCCGAGAACGTTACCGAAACGAACTGCCGCAAATTTGGTGTGTGTCGATATTTTCGAGAAATGCTGGATTATCAGCTCGCAGCAGCGCTTCGTTGCACCCATTACGTTAGTGGGATTGACCGCCTTGTCCGTCGAGAGAAGAACAAAGTTGTCAACGCCGAATTCGTTTGCGCAACGCGCCGTATTGTAAGTGCCGAGTATATTGTTCTTAATCGCTTCGTAAGGGCTGTCCTCCATAAGCGGAACGTGCTTGTGTGCAGCTGCGTGGAAAACCGATGAGGGATGGAATTCCTCAAAAACAGCCTTGAGCCTTTCGTACTCGCGAACGGAGCCTATGCGTATTTCAATTTTCGGATTGCCGAAATATTTGAGGTCAAGGGAGTTCTTAAGCTCATAAGCGTTGTTTTCGTAAATATCGAAAATTACAATCTTTTCGGGATTGTATCTTGCAATCTGACGGCAAAGCTCCGAACCTATGCTGCCGCCGCCGCCCGTGACGAGTACAATCTTGTCGGTGACGTATTTGCAGACGTCGGGATTCAGCTTTATCTCAGGACGTGAAAGCAGGTCGAGTATATCGACACTTCGCATTTCCTTGTAGGTAAGGTCCGACGCATTGTCGAGCGAAGAAATATCCGGAGCAATCTTAACCGAAACGCCGGTCTTGACGGCAAAGTCGAGTATTTCGCGTCTGCGCTCATCACTTATCGACGGGATACAGAAGATTATTTCATCAATGTCATATTTCTTGCAGACAAGTTCGATATCGTCGCAGGTGCCTACGACGGGAGTACCGTTTATTGCGAGTCCCTGCTTCGATATGTCATCGTCAACCAGAGCGACGGGATTGCCGAATTTATACGAATTCTTCTGAAAATCCTTGAGCAGTCCCGTTCCCGCTTCACCCGCGCCGATAATAAGTATCTGCTTGAGTTCGCTTAAATGCTGCCTTCTTGACTGCTCGTTTTTGAACAGGAAATACGAGCGGTATGCAAGTCTGAACACAAGGCATAGGAACAGTATAATAAGCATACTGTCAAGATAGACCGAGAAGGGAAGCACGTTAAACACCAGCGGATATCTGGAAGCAGTCGGCGCAAGCACGCTTTTTGCATTTTCCGCTAACTGCGGATTAGACAGATACATATACTGATTGGTTTTCATCAGCACATAGTCGGTAATCCATACAGCACCTGTTCCCGCAACGGTTGCACTTCCGAAGCTTATAATCTCATAAAGACCCGCATATCTCCATGCGGTTTTATAGATGCGGAAAAGCCAGTAAGCAAGTATGTAAAACAGCGTAACGTAAGGTATCCTGACTAGCAGGCGTATAGCCTCATACTTGTCCATACTGAAATTCCAATGGAAGTATATCATCAGAAAGTAAATAACATTAATGACGATAATATCGACAAATAAAAGCGCAAGATTACGTCTGCCGATTTTTCTTTTATTTAACTTCTTATTCAAGTTTTGTCTCTCCCTGAAAAGATATATTGTCAGTTTGTCCTACAATTTTACTCGTTTTTTTCTGTTATGTCAAATACAAACGGACGCCTTTAATTGTATTATAAAGGCTGAAAACGTCGAAAAAGAGCAAAATATAACAATATATTGTGTATTTTAACGTATTTTTATCAATATTTATATTGAAAGAATTAAAATATAATGGTAAAATATTTATTAATCTTATTATAAGGAGAAATCTGACCGATGAGCAGAGGGCTTTGGAAAAATGCACCTAAAGACAGGGACAGGGCTGCCGAGATAGCAGAGGAATTCAGCCTTGATCCCATGGCTGCCCTTTTACTTACGGCGAGGGGAATTACCGACGACGAAGAGATTGAGGAATTTCTCTTTGCCGAGGATTTCTACGTAGACCCGTTTGAGATAAAGGATATTGATAAGGCGGTCGAGCGTATCAACCGCGCGGTTGAAAATTACGAAAAGATTATGATTTTCGGTGACTACGATGCCGACGGCGTCACCTCGACTTCGCTGATTTACCTTTATCTTGCTTCTAAGGGCGCGGACATAGGCTACTATATCCCTGACCGTATGAACGAAGGTTACGGTATCTCCTGCGATAAAATCCGCGATTTTGCAGACGAAGGCGTTAAGCTTATTGTAACTGTCGATAACGGTATCAATGCCGTTGAGGAAACCGCGCTTGCAAACAGTCTGGGTATGGACGTCGTAATTACCGACCACCACAAGGTCGGCGATACGCTGCCCGATGCGGTCGCCGTAGTCAATCCGCACCGCGCCGACTGTCAGAGCCCATTCAAGGAATATGCGGGTGTAGGCGTTGCGTTCAAGCTCGTCTGTGCGCTTGACGGCGACAGCGAGGAAATGCTTGAAAAATACTGCGACCTTGCTGCCATTGGCACGCTTGCCGACGTTGTTCCGCTGACGGGCGAAAACCGCATAATTGTCAAAAAAGGAATTGAAAAGATAAACAAGAACGCCCGTCCCGGTCTTAAGGCGCTTCGCACATCTGCGGGGGCGGACTCGAAGGTGCTCAATGCCACCTCCGTTGCATTCACTCTCGCGCCGAGAATAAACGCTGCTGGCAGAATGGACTCGGCTATGCTTGCCATGAAGCTTTTACTTGACGAAAACGCGGCATCGGCTGCCGACCTTGCAGCTAAGCTTGAGAGTGCCAACAGACAGCGCCATGAGGTTGAAAATGAAATCACGCAGAAGGCTGTTGAATATATTGAGTCCAACGACGAGGTTAAGTACTCGCCGATTATCGTTGTTTCGGGCGAGGGCTGGCATCAGGGCGTTATAGGCATAGTTGCCTCGAGGCTTGTATCGCGCTACGGCAAGCCCGCCGTTGTCATAACCACCGACGGCGACGAGGGTAAGGGCTCGTGCAGAAGCCTTGAGGACTTCTCGATTTACGACGCGCTCAATTCGGTCAACGATATGCTTACGCATTTCGGCGGACACACTCTTGCCGCGGGCTTCGGTATAAGGACGGGGGACATTCCCGTTTTCAGAAAGCGTCTTGCCGACTACTGTATGCAAAGGGAAATGCCTTTCCCGTCGCTCAATATCGACCTTACGGTCAATCCGTCAATTGTTACTGTTGCGTTGCTCGACGTATTAAAGGCTTTTGAACCGTTCGGCGCCAACAATCCTCAGCCCTGCTTTGCAATTAAGGGCGCAACGCTTCGCGCAATCAGGCCCGTGGGCGAGGGCAAGCATCTGCGCCTTACCCTGCGCAAGGAAGATGCCGAGATTACGGCAATGCTCTTCTCGACAACCGCCGAACAGTTCCCCTACGAAATCGGCGATACGGTTGACATAGCGTTCAGGGTTGAAAAGAATGAATTCCGCGGCGAAATCACACCGTCCGTTCAGATAATCGATATACGTTACTCGGACTTTGATTACTACAAGTGCGTCAGCTCCGTGAGAATTTACGAAAAATTCAAGAGCGGCGTTATGCTCAGCGAAAACGAGGTTAAGCATCTCACGCCCGACCGCGCGTTTTTCGCGGGGGTATATAAGTATTTCAGGACGAAAAAGAGTGTCGGCTTCGACCTCGAAAGCTTCTGCCACGTTACTAACTGTCCTTACAGAAATGCGGGCAGAGTGCTTCTGTGCGTTGATATACTTTGCGAGCTCGGACTTCTTGAAAAGACAGACGGCGGCTATGCCGTGACCGAAAATCCGCAGAGAGTCGAACTCAATTCAAGCGTTATTTTAAGAAATCTTACAAAGGAGGGTTAATATGGCTGACAGTAAGGTTGAGCTTACTCCCGACGAACAGTACGCCCGGCTTCGCAAGAAGTGTGCCAAGGCGTTCAAGCGTGACGAAGTGAAAATGATAGACAAGGCCTTTGAGCTTGCCTTTGACGCTCACAAGGCTCAGCTTCGCTATTCCGGTCAGCCGTATATCAGTCACCCTCTCGCCGTAGCCGATATACTTATGGACTTGGGTATGGACTCGCAGTCGATTGAAGCGGCGTTGCTTCACGACACGGTTGAGGACACCGACGTAACCTACGACGACCTTAAAAGTGTGTTCGGCGAGGAGGTCGCGAACCTCGTTGACGGCGTCACCAAGCTCGGTAAAATCCCGCTGTCCACCAAGGAGGAGCAGCAGGCTGAGAATATACGCAAAATGCTCCTCGCGATGTCTCAGGACATCAGGGTTATCATTATCAAGCTTGCCGACCGCCTTCACAATATGCGTACGCTTGACTATATGTATCCGCAGAAGCGCCGCGACATAGCGCTCGAAACGCTTGAGATTTATGCGCCGCTTGCGCACCGTCTCGGTATCCGTGCCGCCAAGGAGGAGCTTGAGGACCTTGCGATTCATTTCCTTGACCCAATAGCGTATGAGGATATTGAGAAAAAGCTGTCCGAGACAAGCGATTCGAGAATTGAATTTCTCGAGACAACAAAAGAGAAGATAGCAAAGCGTATCAAGGACGTCGTCAAGGACGCGAGAATTGACGCGCGTATCAAGAGCGTACACGGAATTTACCGTAAGATGTTTATGCAGCAAAAGGATTTTGCTGAGATATATGACATTTACGCCATCAGAATTATAGTTGACAGCGTTGCCGAATGCTACAACTGCTTAGGCGTTATTCACGATATGTTCAAGCCGCTTCCCGGCAGATTCAAGGACTACATCTCAACGCCCAAGAAAAACATGTATCAGTCGTTGCACACGACGGTTTTCTCTGATGAGGGCGTACCGTTTGAGGTTCAGATAAGGACTAAGGAGATGCACCGTACAGCCGAATACGGCGTTGCGGCGCACTGGAAATACAAGCTCGGAATTTCGGGCAAGGACAATATGGAGGAACGCCTTGCGTGGGTACGCCAGCTGCTTGATGAGCAGAAGGAATCGGGCGACGTGCGCGAGATAGTAACCGCTATCAAGTCCGACCTTGTTCCCGAGGATACCTTCGTTTTCACGCCCAAGGGCGACGTTATAAACGTGCCTGCGGGTTCGACGGTAATCGACTTTGCCTACGCAATTCACTCGGCGGTCGGCAACAAGATGGTCGGCGCCAAGGTTGACGGCAGAATTGTCCCCATTGATTACAAGGTCAAGACGGGCGAGGTAGTTGAAATCCTCACATCCTCACAGCCCGGCAAGGGCCCGTCGAGAGACTGGCTTAACATAGCAAGAACCAGTTCTGCAAGGACTAAAATACGTTCGTGGTTCAAGAACGAGCGCCGCGACGAGAATATAGTCGAGGGCAAGGCTGAAATAGACAGAGAATTCAAGAAAAACTATATACGCCTTAACGAAGAGGAATATACAAAGTTTATGGAAACTCTCGCGTATCATCAGCATATGGCGAGTGTTGATGACCTTTACGCGGCGATAGGCTACGGCGGTATTTCGCTTATCCGTCTTATGCCGCACATCAAGGACGAGTATAACAAGAATTACAAAAAGCACGACGAAACCGTTGCCGTCAAGCCTACCCAGAGGCGTACCGTCGCGGGCGGCGTTACGGTTGAGGGCATCGACGATATGCTCATTAAATTTGCAAAATGCTGCAATCCGCTTCCGGGCGACAATATCATAGGCTTTATTACGCGAGGACACGGCGTTTCAATTCATAAGCGCGACTGCCCGAACGTACCGCGCGAGATAGCTCAGGCACCCGAGCCCGAACGCTGGATTAACGCTTCGTGGAATGAGAACGCCAAGCAGGAGTTCAGAGCGGCGCTTTCGATAAGCGCGCTGTCGCGTATCGGACTTATGGCGGATATCTCGATGCAGCTTGCGGCTATGAGAGTTAATATAAATGATATCGCTTCCCATACCGCCAAGGACGGCAGGTCTATGCTGAATATGACAATCACCGTTTCAAATGTTGAGCATCTGAGAAGCGTTATTTCAAGAATTGAAAAAATCGACGGCGTGCTGTCGATTGAAAGACAGGTATCGTAAATGAAGGCAGTAGTTCAGAGAGTTAAATACGCTAAGGTCGAGGTTGACGGCAAAACCGTCGGCTCAGTCGGCGAGGGCTATAT
>JAEEUJ010000159.1 GCA_016290515.1 Clostridiaceae bacterium | reverse complement strand
AAATTCTTAACTCTTTATAAGGAGGCGAAAGACAAACGCAATCTTAAAGCGCAGTATGAGCTGGCAAATTACTATGCAGGCTCAAAGGATGAGACGTTGCGTAAAAAAGCGTATCCGCTTTACAAAAAAGCGGCGGAAAAGGGCTATACCGAAGCGCTATTCGGTCTGGGCGTATGCTATGAATTCGGCATCGGCATAAAGCAGGATTTTCTCAAGGCAATACTTCAGTACCGTCGGGTTGATATAAGCGTTACAAATGATATTATGACAAATCCCGATCCGATTGGCGAGGCCGAAAGCAGACGGCTGCAGGAGATTATGGCAGACGGGGAAGCCTATGCTGAGTTCGAGGCTTTTCTTGACGAGGACATCCGTGAAACCGATGTGCTTGAAACGGATATTGCGCTTGCAGAAACGGGCGACAGAAAAGCGATGCACCGCATGGGATGTCGGTATCTTGACGGAAGAGGATTTGATAAAGACGAAGAAAAAGCTCTTGGATTACTAAAGCAGTCCGCAGAACAGGGCTGTGACGAAGCAATTATGAAGCTGGTTGATTACTACCGCCTGAAGCACGACCTGAAGGAAGCAACAAGGTGGTACAGACAGTACGCCATAGAGCGAATCAAATGGCGCAACCGACGGTTAGGTTGGTAATTGACGAAAAATGTCGATATGATATAATGAAACTATAATTCTGAAAGGAGAAAAGGTTATGGATTTTGATTTAAGCACGGTTCCGACCTGCGAGCTGGTCGAAGAATTAAGAAAAAGAGAGGGCGTGTTTGACAAATACGTTGAGCCCTACGAGCCGTACAGTATAACAATCGGTGATAAGACCGAATCCGAACAAGGCCCGGCAATTATTCTGACGGTTATTGATTGAGGAGGAATAATATGAGTATAAAGGAAAATGTTGTTGAAATGACATTTGACAAAGCTGAAAAAATATTGAAAAAATACCTTAAAACATTTTACGAGAATGATTATGAAAAATTTACAGACGATGATTTTTATTATTTGTTGTTTTATTCGGTTCTGCAAATAAACAAAGAATCCGAATTAGCAAAATTCTGCGGTTTCAAAAAAGTTGATGATTATTTTAACAGCGAAAATGATAAAGGACTCAACAGAAACAGAGTTCTTGTGATTAAGGAAAGTATACAAAAAATCCGCAATAGATTTAACAGTATTAAAGCAAGAGACGAATCGGCGTTCGAAGACAGTTTTGTAGAATTTTTAGAATGGTGGTGCGATCAATCCGCAAATGGCAAAATGAAGTGCTTTTATTGCGAAGCAACAGAAGATGAGATAAGAATTGCAAAGGAAACAGGGAGAATAATTGAATCAGATAAAGCCAGTTTTAATACTTTTTTTCATATAGACAGAATAGATTCTAAAGATCATCACTACAATAAAACAAATTGTGTTTTTGCCTGCGTGCTTTGCAACAACGCAAAAAGTGATATGATTGATGCAGAAAACTTTAAAGATTATTTTGGTACAGCCATGCACAATTTTTGGAATGGTAAAAAGTCAGGAGACAATTCCTAATGCTCTGTTTCTCATCCAAACTAAACAACCCTACATACAAACCTGCGGCGGACAGACTGTTCGCCGCACTCGATTTATTTAATATAAAATACAAATTATTAAATAATACAAAAGACATCTGGCTGCGTGATTTTATGCCCGTAAAGACACGCTCGGGCAGGTTCGTTTCGTTTCGATATGAGCCGTCGTATCTTGAAAATGATCCCGATTTGAAAACGGATTTTCGGGCGGACGTTTTGCCGCAGCTTGATTTGCCCGATTTGATATTCTCGGACATTAAGCTTGACGGCGGAAATGCGGTGTTCTCCCCTGCCCGTCAGACTGTTATTATCAGCGACAGAGTTTTTTCGGAAAATCCCGACAGAAGAGAAGCTGCTCTGACAGCTGAGCTTGAAAATCTGCTTGAGGCAAAGGTGATAATCATCCCTTCGCTCAAGTCCGATATGACTGGACACGCTGACGGTATGGTGCGTTTCCTTGACGAAAAAACCGTACTCGGCAACAGAACAGATTATAAAAGCGGACACGAAACGAAAATCAAAAAAGCCCTTTGGAAAGAGGGCATCGAAGTCATTGATTTTCCGTATTTTGAAACGGACAACATTAGTCCTGATGGGGTGCCGAGCGCCGAGGGCTGCTATCTCAATTATCTTGAAACCGAAAAGATTATTTTCCTTCCCGTATTCAAAACAAATAAGGAAATGAACCGTGAGGCAATTCCGCTGTTAAGGCAGCTCACGGGCAAACGGATTATTCCCGTCTGCATTGACGAAATCGCCCTGCACGGCGGACTGCTGAATTGCACAAGCTGGGAGGACTGATATAAAAATTCGACGGTTATGTACCGAAATCGACACGTCACTTTTTATATAATAAAGTCACGAAATAAATAAGGAGTGACTTTGTTATGGGTAAAACCTGCTGCTTTACCGGGCACAGACCGGACAAACTCGATATTACAACCGAGGAGCTTGAAAAGAGGCTGAGAAAAGCTATTGACGAGGCAATCGCAGACGGCGTTACCGTCTTTATCACGGGCATGGCACCGGGTACGGATCTGATTGCGGGCAAAATCGTGCTTGAGCACGGCGATTCGGGCATAAGGCTTATTTGCGCCGTTCCCTTTCCCAATCACTCGAGGCCGTTCAGCTATGAGTGGAAGGAGATTTATAACCACCTTCTTGAAAACGCTGATATCGTTCATCTCGTCTGCAAAGAGTATTCAAGGCAAAGCTTTCTTCGCCGCGACGAGTGGATGGTTGACCGCGCCGACTGCGTAATCGCCGCATACAGCGGCACAAGAGGCGGAACACGATACACTATCAATTACGCCAAAAAGAAGGGCATTCCTGTTAAGAACATTCTTGAGGTGAAGCAAAATGGGTGAAATCATTAATATCAATTCCTATCGTTCAAATGTCAAGCCGGTCAACACGGTCGGCGCATATTCGGGCTTTGCGGGGCGCTCGCTGAATGCGAAAATCCGCTACGATTCCGATAAGATAATCAAGGCGAACTACGCAAAAGAAGTGAGAGAAGCTTTGCTTAAGCAGGCAGACATGAAATCGGGAATAATCGTACTGCCCGAAAACTCTGCCGGTGAAGAGGACTTCACCGAATTTCTTTTCTTGCTCGACAACGAGCTTTATCCGTATATTGCAAGCGGCAGATTCCTTGACGGAGGATTCTTCACGGACAACGGCAATCTTTACGGCAGCGAAAGTCTTACGGCGGAATTTATCGGACTTGACTTTGACGAGCTGGTTGTGCTTTCGGGACGGCTGATTCACACGCTCGGCGTTCCCGAAGTTTTAATCAAGGACGGAAAAGAAAACAGGGTTTTCGTTATAGAAAAGACATAAGGAAAAGCTCCCTATCTGGGGAGCTTTCTGTTTTTCATATGCATGTCATACTCTTTAAGATATTGCTCACGCTCTTCGTTTGGAAGGTCGATGATTCCGTAATGCGTATATTTGTGAGTATTCATATACTCCGCAAATTCTTTATCGCTCATTTCCCAGGATGAACAAATTTCGGGATTGACTTTGCAGCTTTTTACAAGTTTATCGAAGCATTCAAAGCAGAAATTGATTTCAAAAACCCGCATGTCGAATTCCGAGCTGTCATTCGGTGAAACGTCAAATCTGCAGATCGGTATCGGCACCTCGTTTTCGAAGCAGAAGAATTCGTCATCGTTAAGCTCCCTGCCGCAGATATTGCAGCATTGTTTCAAATTGTTGTCCATAGATATTCCCCTTTCACGTTTTTTATTATTATACCATAATCCATGTCCCAAAAACAGTATATTACCTATTGTCATAATGTGTCGGATATGGTACAATAAATATGATATAATTCTAACGGAGGCGAAAACATGGCTGAAGAAAAAGAAGCAAAGAAAAAGGGCGTCAGAGGCAAGGACGACGGAACTGAAAAGAAAAAGAACGCCCTGCTGCGCATTTATCAGATACTGAAGGATTACAGCGATTACGACCACCCGCTGACTCAGAACGATATTATCAATTATCTCGAAGAGGATTACAGAATCGAGCTTGAGCGCAAAGCAATCGGCAGAAATATCGAAGCTCTCAGGAGTGCAGATATTGATATTCGCCATGTGCGCTGCGGCAAGGATCAGGGTTACTATATCGAAGAGCGTGAATTCGACGACTCGGAGCTGCGTCTGCTTATAGACGGTGTACTTTGTTCGAAGTATATTTCGGCAAATTATTCAAAGCAGCTGATTGACAAGCTCTGCGGTCTTTCAAACGTGTATTTC
>JAEEUJ010000158.1 GCA_016290515.1 Clostridiaceae bacterium | reverse complement strand
AAGATTCTTTTCTGTAATCCATAGTATTCTCCTTAATAATCAGCGCTCAATGTGAGCCTTGATTTTTTTGGTTTCGGGATAGGGCTTGTAGTTTTCTTCCCAGGGGAAGGTGTAATCAAGGCCGAGTTCGTCTCTTACGGCATTGATTTCGCCCTGAACGGATTCATTGATGGGAACGCCGCTGGGCTCTCTGCTCTTCCAGATTTCATACTCTTTTTCGCCTGCGATGTAGATTCTCTCTTCGCCGGGAGCCTTTCTCGAAGCGCGGATCTTGCGGATGATTTCGCCGGTCTTCTTTCTGCAGAGCTCTTCGCCGAGGAAGTGGTCTGTATCAATTGCGATGAAGAAGTGGCCGAGATGATAAGGTCTGATGTTACCGTTCTCATCCTTGCCGTCGAGGTCCTTACCGTAAGCGCCGTCCTGAAGAACGGATGAAAGGAATTCTACGAACATTGCAAAGCCGTAGCCCTTGTAGCCGCCGAGAGCCTCGCCGATACCGCCGACTGTTGTAAGTGCGGCTGTGCCGTTACGGATTTTCTTGAGCGCAACTCCTGCATCGCCTTCAACGGGAGTACCGTCAATGTTGATGATAGTGCCGGGATGAACGGGCTCGTTGATTCTTGCATAATACTCAATCTTACCGTTCTGGGTAATTGAGGTAGCGCAGTCGAAGTTGAAGTCGAATGCTTCATCCGACGGAACGCCGAGTGTGAACGGGTTGGTACCGAACATACCCTCTGTACCGAGTGTCGGTGCAACTGAAGGACGGGCGTTTGTACCGGTCATACCGATACAGCCGTTCTCGGTTGCCATTGAGGTGTAGTAACCGGCAATACCGTAGTGGCAGGAATTGCGGACAACTACCATGCCCATACCGTATTTCTTAGCCTTTTCGATAGCCATTCTCATAGCCTTGGTGCCGATAACCTGGCCCATACCGTTGTGACCGTCAACAACTGCGGTAGTCTCGGTCTCCTTGATGATTTCAAAGTTCGTTGTGGGAAGCTGAATACCGGCCTTGATTCTGTCGAGGTAAACGGGCTTGAATCTGTTACAGCCGTGGCTTTCAATACCTCTCTTATCGGATTCGAGAAGAACGTCGGTGCACATCTCGGCTTCTTCTCTCGGGATTCCGTAACCTTCGAAAGCGTCGGTTACGAAGTCAGTGATTAAGTTCCATGGACAAACTACTTTTGGCATAACTTAAATCTCCTTTTATGTAAAAATATTTTTGCATAGATTTGCAATTTATATTATACCACAATATAATCACTTTTCAAGCGATATTCGGAAAATATTGTTAAAAAATACACAATATATAGTTTTTAACTAAATTTTTGCGATTTCAGAATAATGACCGGCTTTTCAGTATAGTTTTTAACAGTATAAAAAAGCAGGTGAATTTATGGGAAAAAGATTTATTCTTATATTGTTGATATTCTTGATTACGCTATCGTTATGTTCATGTAATTATCAGAAAATAACCGAAGAGAAAAATGAAACAACGAATACAATTTACGCTGTTTGGCTCAATTATAACGAACTGTCGATGATGAACGAAGCTGATAAAAGCGAACATGCTTTCCGTAAAAAAGCTGAAGAAATAGTCAGGAACTGCGCCGATAACGGAATTAACCGTATTTTTGTTCAGGTCAGACCGTTTTCCGATGCATTCTATAAGTCGGAGATATTTCCGTCAACTGTTTATCTAAGCGGTCGGCAGGGTGAGTATGTTGGCTATGATGCTCTTGCTATAATGTGTGAAATTACAAAACGGTACAATATAGCGATTGATGCATGGATTAATCCTTACAGAGTATCATACGATAAAGATTATAGTAATCTGTCCGCTGACAATCCCGCGAGAATTTGGATTGAACAGCGAAGGACAGATATTGTAAAAGTTACCGATAACGGAATTCTTTATAATCCGTCATCCTTCGAGGCGCAAAAGCTTGTACTCGACGGAGTCAGGGAATTAATTGAAAACTATCATGTTTCGGGAATACACATCGACGATTACTTTTACCCGACAACCGACGAAGGATTTGACTCGTCTGAATATACGGATTATATAAATAAAGGCGGTAATTTGACACTCGGTGACTGGCGCCGTGAAAACGTAAACAGTCTGATTGAGCAGATATATATTACCGTACATTCATATAATGATAAGCTTGTGTTTTCAGTCAGCCCGAGCGGCGATATTGAAAAGAATTATGAAAACTATTATGCCGATGTTGGCTTATGGATGTCGGAAAAAGGCTACTGCGATATGATAATTCCTCAGTTGTATTACGGCTTTGAAAACGAAAACAAGCCGTTTGTACAAACTCTTGATAATTGGCTTTCGATTAAACGCGATGAAAACGTTAAGCTTTTGACGGGACTTTCTTTTTACAAATACGGCAGTGAAGACCGTTACGCAGGAAGCGGGAAGGACGAGTGGATGAACAGTAAAGACATCATATCAAGACAGATTAGACATATTTTGACTATTGACAGAATCGACGGGTTTTCGTTATACTCTTATTCGTATTTATTTTCAAAAAATAATGACGAAATTTGTAAAAAAGAGTTACAAAATATCAAAAATATGATAGAATAAATTATCATATTCTCGGAGTGTAAAAATGAAGGCAAATCTCAACAGAATCTTTTCTATTATTTTCCTTGTGCTCGCTACTGCTGCTATAAGCTGGCTGGGCATAAGGGATTTATATAAATCTCAAAGCGCAATAATCAACGTACCTACCGAAGGACAGGCGGTCAGCGTTGACGAGACCGTTACTCAGGTTCGTGACGCTTCCGAAACACTTAAGGTTGAATATCCCGACGACCAGAGCGTAACAGTAAGAGCTGACAGCATAACCGTCAAGGGCATTTGTGATAAAGCCCTGCAGCTTACTGTTAACGGACAAGCTGTTGCTTTTGGCGAAAACGGTGTATTTTCGGTTGAAGTCAAGCTTAATATCGGTGAAAATAAGCTGAGTATTTCAAATGGACTTGTTACCTATGAATACATAGTGAACTATCAGTTACCTCTGATCAAGGATTGTTCGCCGTCAAAAGACATAAAGGCTGACGGTATTTCGGAAATAGAGCTTTCTGCCAACTGCAGGAAGGATTCAACAGTCTGGGCTGTTATAGACGGTGAAAAAATACCGCTTTATGCATATAACTCAGAAGCGAACGAGGAGTTTGTCGGCTATTCTGCAAAGTTTAAGCTTCCTGCAGCTTCTGCTGTCGATAAAAATCTCGGTAAGGTGCAGTTCTTCGCCGAGTACGGAGAGTATAAGGACTCTGTTTCAGGCGGCAGTATTATAGTTAAAGCGTACAAGCTTAATGATATTGTTATAGAGCAGGGGCAGGGACAGATAGTTAATCCCGAAATTACTTCGGGCGATATAGTTAACGTACTCTCTGCGAATACTGATCACGGCAAGGGTAAGGCTATGATGTACGTCGTTAAAGCTGACTTTGCCGAAAGTGTTCCCGCGTCGACTGATAACGATTTTAATGACCCGAAATACACTCCTCAGATTAAGGGGACGATTGACTATATAACGGGAGAATATGACTACACCGAAAAGGACAGCGGTGAGGTAAAGCACTACTGGCTGACTCTGTCCGGTGCTAAAATGGAAAAGAAAAAAACTGAAAGCTTTGAGGGCTATATATTGCCTTCAAATACCGTTCAGACCTATAAAACATATACTGCTAACGGCTATACAAACGTTATACTGACCATGAACTGGAAGGTACCGTTTTACAGCGAAATGAAGAACCAGAGCTATTACACCGGTTTTGCCGGAAAGAAGTTTAACGTTTCTTCGTTTACTGCAAGTTACATTGATTTCACCTTCCATTACACAAATGCCGCGCAGGGAAGCTTTGATTTCTCCTCAAGTACGGTTGTAAACGGCGCCGAGTGGGTTAACATCGGCGAAAAAGGAACAAGCACACTTCGTGTTTACTTCAGAAATTCAGGCAGATTTTACGGTTATAAGGCGTACTTTGCAAGCGATAACAGACTTGTCATTCAGTTTAAGGAACGTCCTGATATTCAAAGCCCTGTTGTTGTACTCGACGCCGGACACGGCGGTAAGGACTGCGGAGCCATCGGTACTAACGGCGTTTATGAGAAAGATATCAATTTCCGTATTACCGCTTACGTCAAATCCAATCTTGAAGCCGCAGGATACAGAGTTCTTGTAACGAGGACAAACGACACCAATATTTCAAAGGATGACCGTCAGGCACTGGGCAAGAGTATGGGCGGAGATATCTTCGTTTCACTACATAATAATTCCAATCCGACTTCAGCTTCGCTGTGCG